>JBKJZQ010000118.1:0-11475 GCA_046715095.1 Actinomycetota bacterium
ATGCGGGAAAACCGCACGTCCGGTTCTCACGGGCGGGGGGGTGGCCGTAAGGCCACTCTCCGACCCACTTTCGTTCGTCGAGATGTTCATCGAGATGACGGGCAGCCGACAGCCCGGAAGACGTCCCGTTCTGTAGCCTTGCGTGCACAGGCGGCTGACTAGGAAGGTTTACTTGCATGTTGAAACGCTTGGCACGATGGAGCTACCGCAGACGGTGGACGATGGTGGGGATCTGGGTACTGGCCCTGATCGTCTCCATAGCCTTGGCTTCGTCCCTGGGTGGCGAATATTCGCAGGACTTCTCCCTCCCCGGGACCGAATCCCAAACCGCCTATGACCTGTTGACCGACAGGTTCCCCCAGGCCTCGGGGGACACGCTCGATGTCGTCTTCGAAGCCGAGCAAGGGGTCACGGATCCCGGGGTCCAGGGAGTCGTCGAGGCCGCGCTGGCAGAGATCGAGAAGGTCGACCACGTCGAGGGCGTCGTGAGTCCGTACGCGGAGATGGGGGGGCAACAGATCTCTCAAGTTGCCCCCATCGCTTACGCCACCGTGCAGTTCGAGAACCTCGGAGGAGAGATCCCCCTCGAGGAGATCAACGAGATGAAGAAGATCGTCGCCGATGCGGAGATCGAAGGCTTGAAATTCGAGCTCGGTGGCGGGTTGGTGGCGTTCTCCGAGTTCGAGGAGCCGGGTGGCGCCGAAGGCATCGGGTTGCTGTTCGCCATGTTCATCCTGCTGGTGACGTTCGGCTCGGTGCTCGCGATGGGTCTCCCGATCATGACCGCCTTGTTCGGTATCGGGATCGGACTGTCGCTGGTGTTCCTGTCCGCGAACTTCCTGAGCGTCCCGGAGTTCACACCCCAGCTGGCCTCGATGATCGGCATCGGGGTCGGCATCGACTACGCACTGTTCATCGTTACTCGCTACCGGCAACTACTCCATGCCGGACATGATCCCGAAGACTCGGCTATCGCGGCCATCATGACGTCCGGTCGCGCGGTGCTCTTTGCCGGAACGATCGTGGTCATCTCGTTCCTCGGCATCCTCTTGATGGGGTTCTCTTTCGTCGAAGGGGTCGCCGTCGGTGGAGCAGCGGCAGTCCTGGTGACGATGGTTGCCTCGGTAACCCTCTTGCCGGCGGTGCTTGGATTCGTCGGCGGCAACATCGACAGGTTCAAGCTGAAGTGGTTCCATCGATCGGAGACCGACCACGAGACCTCCTTCTGGTTCCGTTGGAGTCGCTTCATCCAGAGACGCCCCTGGGTTGCCGCGATAGGCGGGCTGTTGATCCTCGCGACGCTGTCCATCCCGTTGTTCAGCCTGAGGCTCGGATTCTCCGACGCCGGTGCAGGCTCGACCGAGAAGACGAGCCGGCGCGCTTACGACCTCCTGTCAGAGGGCTTCGGCCCCGGTTTCAACGGTCCCTTGCTCCTGGCCGTGGAACTGGGTGAGCCCGGCGACCTCGCCTCCCTCGATCCGGTGGTGGAAGCCTTGTCGAGCACTGAAGGAGTGGCGTTCGTCAGCCCGCTGCAGCCCAACGAGGCGGCCGACACGGCGATCATGACCGTGGTCCCGGCCACATCACCTCAGGATGTGGCCACCAACGATCTCGTTCACCGATTGCGAGAGGACGTTATCCCGCGGGCGCTGGAGGGCAGCGCCACGAAGGTCTACGTCGGTGGCTTGACCGCCGGCGGCCTTGACTTCGCCGAGCAGAGTGGTGACCGGCTCCCGGTGTTGATCGGCGTCGTTATCTTCTTGTCGTTCCTCTTGCTGGTCGTGGTCTTCCGATCGGTCCTGGTGCCGTTGAAGGCGGCCGTGATGAACCTGCTCTCGATCGGCGCTGCCTATGGCGTCATCGTGGCGGTATTCCAGTGGGGATGGGGCGCCGGCCTGATCGGGGTCGAGACGACCGGACCGATCGAGGCGTGGGTCCCGATGATGTTGTTCACGATCCTGTTCGGCCTCTCGATGGACTACGAGATCTTCCTGCTCTCACGCGTCCGCGAGGAATACGTCAGGACGAAGAACAACGACCTCTCGGTTGCTAATGGAGTGGCGACGACCGCACGCGTGATCACGGCTGCAGCGGCGATCATGATCGCCATCTTCCTGTCGTTCGTATTCGGGTTCGAGGACCGGTCGATCAAGTTGTTCGGGCTTGGACTCGCCGCAGCCATCTTCGTCGATGCAACCCTCGTTCGGCTGGTGCTCGTGCCGGCGACGATGGAACTACTGGGTGACGCCAACTGGTGGCTCCCGAAGTGGCTCGCGCGGATCGTTCCGAACGTCAACGTCGATGCCGACCTCGATCTCGAGCTGCTCGAGGACATCGCCAAGGAGTCGGGGGCCGAACCGGCCCCGATCGCCGGAGGCAGCGCGTAGCCGAGCCTTTCTTTTCCTCTGAATCAACCTCAGGTGTTGATTCAGAGGAAAAGAAGTGAGCTGCATCACGCCTCGAGTGGGGTTCGGGTGCTCGGCTCGAGAGATGAAGGCCGAGGATCGAGCCCGGAGGATGGCACAGAGCCAAAGGGGCCATCTGACCGTCCGGCAGGTGCTCTCCTGCGGGATGTCCGACAGACAGATTCAGCATCGGCGCGCTGTCGGCGGATGGGTGGTGGTGCTGCCGGATGTCTACCGGTTGCCCGGGGTCCCCGACACGTTCGATGGTTTCTTGATGGCGGTTCAGCTGTGGATGGGCGACGACGGCTTCTTCATCGGGTCGACTGCTGCATACCTATACAGCCTCGACGGGATGGAGAAGCCGGCCCGGGTACAGGTTGCGCGGTATTCGGGCGTAGGCCATCCTTCTCTGAAGGTAAAGCGCATCAGCCGGGATGATGTGCCAAAGCTGCGATGGATCGCCCAGCTTCGCACATGCTCGATGGAGCGGATCCTTCTCGACGTCGCCGCTGAACTCCCGCCCAAGGTCGCCGGTCGTGCGCTCGATGACGCGCTTCGCAGGCGTCTAACGACACTGGGCCGCGTGAAGCGTTTCTTGGATGAGGAATGTGGTCGGGGCCGCCGTGGATCGAAGACACTGCGCCGTCTGATAGCAGGTCGCGATGACCGAGATGCACAGGTCCGCTCGGCTTTCGAAGCCCAGATGCTTCGGATACTGAGAAGGATCAAGGGATTCAAGAGTGAGGCGAACCACCTCGTGGTCGTCGGCGGGGAGCGATACTTCCTGGACTTCTTCATTCCCGCCGCGCTGCTTGGCATCGAGTGTCACAGCTTCAGATGGCATATCGGCAAGCACAACGAGGACGCTCGTCGCGATAGAAGGATCAGATCTAGCGGGATCGAGCTGCTCTACTTCACGTGGGACGACGTCTTCTTCGACGAGCGACATGTCGAGCATGAGATCCGCGACGCGATCGGGCGACGCCTGGGCCAGCTTTTCCGCCCAGACGCCCTAACAGGTTGGATCCGCGGAAAAGAAGGGGAGCTACTTCTCGTCCAATCGACGGTAGCGACCCCTGAAATGGACGAGGGGATCGGTTAGGTTGCCCGGGTCGACGCGATCGACCGTGGCCCTGACCAGCTCGTGGTATCCGACCGTCTCGATCGCGACCAGCGTGCAGAAGGCGACCACGGGGGACCGGATGACCGGGCCGTAGTCGGACGTGTCGACGCTCAGGTCGGCGAACAGGCCCCCGGGGTTGGGGCGCAGCCCGGCGAAGATATCCGCGAGCTTCCAGTCGTCTCGTTCCAGGACGTGAACGACGAAGCGGCCGGTGTCGGACAGGACGCCGAACAACTCGGTCGTGGATGCGATGAGGCCGAGGATCTGAGGCGGCTCCCCATCCGCCACCAGCACGGAGGACATCGTGAGCCCGACGTGTCCTTCGGGCCCGGTCGCGGTCCAGATCGTTACCGGGTGGGTGAGCCCGCCCCTCAGGCGCCTGGCAGGTGACCTCGCGGCCGCGGGTGTAGCGAAGGGATCTTCGTAGTGGATGCCGCCGTCATCGGACATCGCCCGACGCTACACGTAGTTCCGGAGGACGGGTCCCTCAGAGGATCAGAGGCCGGGGCCGGCGAGGTAGGCGTAGAAGTCATCGATGATCTCGTCATCTCCGAACCGTTCCACGGCCTCGGGGGTCACCCGGCGCCACACGAGGAGCAGCAGGTCCGAGGCGGTTCCTCTCAGGGCCGCATCCCCCTTCTCGTGTCCTGAGCGCGTCGCCGGGGCCGTGCCCGCCTCGAGGGTCACGAGCCACTCGCCGTCACTATCGGTGCGATGGAGGTGGAGCGTGCCCGACTTTCCTTCGTAGGGAACCTCATCGGCCGGGATCATCACGTTCAGCATCTCGTCGATCCCATCCGCCGCCAGTTCGGGGTCGATCGGACCAGGGTCACCGGTTGCGGCTTCGGCATCCCAGCGATGGACCGCAGTCTCTTGCGCCATCCTCCGGTGCCAGAACCCCACTCGCTTTTCTCCGAAGAAGGTCCACGCGTCGTCTCCCGGATCGCGTTTCTCGAGCTCGGCGATCAACCGCGACAGCGAGTCGTAGTACCACGCGAGAAGTTCGTCGCCGTCGTCGGGACCGTCCGGGGTATCGACCTCGGGGCGCTCCGTGCCTCCCGCCGCCATGACACCTACTTTGTGCAGGTAGACCTGCGCGGTGTGCCGGACCAGATCCCCTACGAGCCATTCGGGACAGGAGGGTACGGACGCGTCGAGATCCCGTTTGGCGGCAACCGCCAGCGCGGGCCCGTCGGCGCGCAGATGCGAGAGATAGGTGTCCGGATCCATGGACAAGGAGTCTGTCACGCCGGGGGCCGGTTCTTGTGGATGGTCCCGTCCGAAAGGGGGACATGTGATAGGGAGCCGCTCGAGTAGGCACTCCGCGCCATCACCGGTCCGGTTCGGCCCACCACCGCTCGCTCCGTTCCCGTACGGCCGGTAGTGATGCCAGGAGCGGAAACCCCCACGATTTGGCTAGGGCCCACGCCGCCGCGCTCCAGACGAAGACGGTGCCCGCGAGAGCGCTGTCGATGCCGCTCCGCAATCCGACGAGTACGGCCACCAGCCCGAGGTTGTAGGCGATCACCTGCGCTCTTCCTCCGAGTTCCATAGCGACCAGCTCACGCCGGCGCAGCTCCGGAAGCGGGGCCCGAGTGCTTGGGAGCAAGAACGACCACGCTCCGAGGACGGCTTGGAACGCGAACCCGGCGGCGCCCCCCACGACGACGAGATCGCGCAGCGCCGCGTGATCGGCCGTGACTGAGACCACGACGAGCGAGATGGCGGTGAACCCCAGCCACGCTAGGGCTGCGACGAGATGGAGCGCGGCGGTGGGTACCTGCCTTCGTCGTGGGGTCGCAAGAACCTTGCGCACATAAACCGCAAACGTCGCGAGCCCACCAGCATAGGAGGCCATACCGACCCCGGCGAGCGGGCCGAAATCGATGGAGTTTCCCGTAGCGAAGAGCGTCAGCCCACCGAACATCAGCCAGGGGATGGCGCGCAGGGTTCGCAGCTTCGGGGCCCGTACGTGGAGGATCGTGGGAAGCAGCGTGGTGGCCGTTCCGACGACCGTGAGCCCCGCCCACCCGAGCACGTTCAGGACCATATGCACGCTGCGATGGTTCGCGTAAGAGGACGCGTCGCTGAACGCACCGATCCCCAGGGCAGCGCCGATCGTGGCCCCGAAGATGATGCTGACTCCGGCCAGGCGGTAGAAGGTTCCGGTGATTGTGAAACGACGATTGACCGAATGCCGCCACAGCCGATCTACCAGCGACAGCACCCAGACGGTCACGATCGTGACGGTCGCCGCGCCGAGCGCGAGCGCGGTTCGGGAATCCCACAAGCGTCCGCTGATCACGAGGATGGCTCCCAGGTTGAGGAGAGCAAGCTGGGTGAGGGTGACGCGTCGCGACGGTCCCCGGGACAACCCGAGCGTTGCGGAAAACATCAGTTGCCCTCCGACGATGACCTGCGTGATGGTGCCGAGGAGGGCCAGGTGCAGCGGGAGCCACCAGCCGAGGTTCGTCGCCGGCATGAGGGGTGCCGCCACCAGAGCGGCGGTCGCCCACACCCGCCCGCTTAGGTTGTGGTCGCTCATGAGTGGACGTCCGAGCGCCCGGGGATCATCCGACGATGTCCCTATCTCGATGCGCCCCATCTAGTGCCCCGCCCAACAGACATCATGGGGGTTCTGGCGGCGGTCGGTTCTTATCGTGGTCATCATCACCTTCATGCCACCACACCTTCATGCCATCGCGCATCTTGACCACGCCCCTGCCCAAAGGGGGCGATGGGACCGGCGTGGGAGGGCCGTTCGGCCCTAGCGCCGTGCCCCGGCCGGGGGCATCCTCCGGTGTGGCAGCGGAAAATGGGCGGAGGGCCCGGGAGCCAGTTGAGGAGACGGTAGATGAACCACATGACGGTGACGGACATCATGACCCACATGGTCGTCATGCTGAGACCCAAGGATTCCATCCGGGCCGCGGCCAAGAGCCTGCTGACGAATCACATCACCGGCGCTCCCGTTGTGGAGGGGGGAAAGCTCGTCGGTGTCGTCTCGGAGGTCGATCTCGTGTGGGCCTACGCTCCGCCGGGAGGCCGGAGCCCACCGTTCATGGCCATGAGCCCGTTGATGTTCCTTTTACGTGGGGTCCCGCCCCGTGACGTTCACGCCACCACGGTGAGCGAGGTCATGACCACAGACGTGGTGTCGACAACCCCGAACGCTTCGGTATCGGAGGCAGCTTCACTGATCGATCATTACGGCGTGAGACGCCTTCCGGTGGTCGATAGAGACGGATACGTGGTCGGGGTGGTGGCTCGCTCCGATCTCGTGCGGGCGATGGTCAGGAGTGACCGCGGTAGCGTTCCCTCGCCCATCCGCTTAGATTCTGGGGGATGAATGATCTCGGTCGCAGACAGACCGCAGGGCTCGTCGAGGCCGGCCTGGCGCTCGCCTCTGAACTTGATATCGACGCGCTTCTTCAGCGCATAGCCGACCTCGCCGGAGAACTGCTCGGCGCTAGATATGCCGCCGTCGGGGTGGTGGGTGACGACGGCATGCTCGTCCGCTTCGTCTATTCCGGCATCGACGAGGCGACGGCCAAGAAGATCGGCGATCTCCCTCAGGGCCGGGGGCTCCTGGGAGTCCTCATCGAGGGGGGCCGTCCTATTCGGATGCGCGAGATCTCCGAACATTCCGACTCCTACGGGTTCCCTCCCAACCACCCTCCGATGCACTCGTTCCTCGGCGTCCCCATCGTCATCAGAAACCGGGTATTTGGCAGGCTCTATCTGACTGAGAAGGAGGGTGGAGAGGAGTTCTCCAAAGACGACGAGCGCATCGCGATGACGCTCGCCGCTCAGGCCGGGGCGGCGATCGAGAACGCGAACCTGCTCGAGGAAGTGAAGGCCCGCGGCGACGAGCTTGCCGTGCTCGAAGAACGTGATCGGATCTCCAAAGAGCTCCACGACGGCGTGATCCAGGCGATCTACTCCGTCGGGCTTTCCCTGCAGGGAACTATGGGACTCGTCGATCGTGACACCGAGGCAGCCAAGAGACGCTTGAACGAGGCGATCGGAACGCTCGACAACGTCGTCCGCGACGTTCGCTCGTACATCTTTGCTCTCCAACCCAAGAGTGTGGAAGAACGAGGCCTGAGGAGAGCGATCGAGGAACTCGCCAAGGACCTCGAGGTGAACGCCCTGGTTGAGGTCGAGCTGGAGATAGACGACTCCGCTGTGGACGCGATCCCGGAGTCGTTCAAAGGCGATGTGATCCAGATCATCCGCGAGATCTTCTCGAATATCGCCCGTCACGCGCGGGCCAACGAGGCGACCCTGACCTGCTCCCTGCAAGAGGAGGAGGTCGCTATCGTCATCAAGAGTGACGGGGTGGGATTTGATCCCGAGACCGTTACTCGCGGTCACGGGCTCACGAACATCGAGGAGCGAGTCAAACGACTCGGAGGCCATATCGAGGTGACTCCCTGCTCCCCGAAGGGGATGTTGCAAGTCATATCGGTCCCAAGGAGGGAGTCGTAGCGATGGGGGAGCTGCTAAAGGTGTTGCTCGTAGACGATCACGAGATCGTCCGTCAGGGGCTGCGCGCCTTGCTCGAAGCTGAGGGCGACATCGTGGTCGTGGCCGAAGCGGATAGTGGCACGAGCGCGGTTTCCCTTGCGAGCACCCATCGGCCCGATGTGGTCGTCATGGACGTACGGATGCCGGGAGGTTCAGGCGTCGAGGCTTGCCGTGCGATCCGCGACGAGCGTCCGGATGCCCAGGTCATCATGCTCACGTCGTTCTCCGACGACGAAGCTCTGTTCAATTCGATCATGGCGGGCGCCGCGGGGTTCGTGCTCAAGCAGATCAGAGGACGGGACTTGGTGGACGCGATCCGCACCGTCGGCGCGGGAAAGTCGTTGCTCGATCCGGACGTCACGAAACGCGTTCTCGAGCGTCTTCGTAAGGCGAAGTTCGACGAGAGGGATCCCAAGCTGGCGCGCCTGTCGGCACAGGAAGAGCGGATCCTGGACATGATCGGCGAGGGTCTCACGAACCGCGAGATCGCAGAGCGGATCCATCTATCCGACAAGACCGTGAAGAACTACGTCTCGACCATCCTGCAGAAGCTCGACGTGGCCCGGCGAGCCGAGGCTGCTTCTTACGTAGCCCGTGTCCGGGCCCAGGAGCGCCCCAAGCCGGAGTAGATCGAGGCCGCTTGCTAGGGCGTCCAACCACGGGTCGCGCAGGCCTCCGCGAGTCCCCTCGGGGCACACTCACGGCCTGTCCAAGAGGGGCCGACCGGCCCTAGGCCCCGGGGCACGCGTTCGGCATCCTTGAGTCATGGAATCGACCACCACGACGAAGGAGGCCCCAGTGGCACAGACGACAGCAGCGACGAGGAAGCCGGTTACGCCTTACGCAGCGAAGGAGGTCGTCAAAGTGGCTCGCACGGACCGAAGGCTCGTTGACCTCATGGTGAGTTGGATGGGGGCCGTCATGGCGGTGGCCCTGATCGCGCTCGGTGGCGCGGCGCTCTACGGAGGAAACTTCGCGCTGGACAACGTACGGGACAGACTCGCCCCGCAGAACATCAGCTTCCCGCCCGCGGAAGCGATGACCCCGGAGGAGACGGCCGAGGTCGGCGCGTTCGCCGGAGCGAAGGTCGACACCGGAGCCGAAGCAGAAGCGTTCTCGCGCTACATCGGTGGGCATCTGCCCGCAATCAACGACGGCAAGACGTATTCTGAGACGTCGGCCGCAGCGCGGGCCGAGGGCATCCCCGAGAACGAAGCGGCCGAGCTGCAGGGCAAGGCCGACTCGCTGTTCAAGGGTGAGACGCTCAGGGCCATCCTGCTGAACGCCTACGGCTGGTGGACGGTCGGTCAGATCACGATGTGGGCCGGCATCGGAGCCATCGTTGCCGGACTCCTCCTCGCGTTGTTCGGCGCACTCGGATTCCACCACGCACGGAAAGCAAGGAAGGTGACGGACCCCGCCTAGTAGGCATCGGTCATCACCATCGAGGCGCCCCTTGTGGGCGCCTCGATCTTGTCCGTGCACACAGCACCTGAGGAGGATAAGCAGTGAGTCAGAGAAGCAAGACGGAGTGGTTCCTTCCGGTAGCCGCGCTCCTCGCGGTCATCGGGTTCGGTGTCGGGGTCATCGCAACCGCCGCCTACGACAGTCGTGATCCGTTCGCAACTGCCCCCGTCTCTGCCGGAGGCGCCGAAGGCGATCAGGTCGTCGAGGTGGAACTGGGTGATCTCTTCATCAAGCCCGTGCAGTTGCAGGCCGAGGCCGGTTCGGTTCGCTTTCAGGTCACCAACAGTGGGCAGACCGAACACAACTTCGCGATCGAAACTCTGGGTGGGACCGAGATGATCGCCCCGGGGGACGGATCTATCCTTGAAGTCCCCTCGATCGAACCGGGCACCTACAACTTCATCTGCGAGGTCCCGGGTCACGCCGATGGTGGGATGAAGGGCACCCTCGTAGTGGGAGAGTCCTCCGGTGACCCCGGAACGGATCAAGCCGGTCAGGGCATGTCCGCCAAAGAGATGGCGCTCCAAGACGCCGAGGTGGCCGCTTCCTTCCCCGCCGAGACCAAGGGCGTCGGAGGTCTCGAGCTCGAGCCCGACATCGCCAGTGGCGTCAAGGTCTTCGAGCTCACCGCCGACGAGATCAAGTGGGAGGTCTCCCCGGGCGAGTTCAAGGAGGCGTGGGCGTACAACGGGATGGTCCCGGGCCCACAGATAAGGGTGGAGCTCGGCGACCGCGTCCGCATCGTCCTGCACAACAAGCTTGCCGAGCCGACCACGATCCACTACCACGGGATGACCGTCCCCGCAGATATGGACGGGGTTCCGGGGATCAGCCAGGACGCGGTCCTACCCGGAGAGTCGTTCACCTACGAGTTCACGATCCGCAACACCGGATCCAACATGTACCACTCGCACTTCGGGGCTCAGAAGCAGGTCCCCATGGGCCTGCTCGGGGCGATGATCGTTACAGACCCCGACGACCCCAAGGTGGACCAGGACGTGACCATGGTGCTGAACGATGGACCCCTTGGTTTCACCCTGAACGGCAAGGGTTTCCCCGCGACCGCCCCGATCGTCGTCGATCAAGGCGACACCTTCCGCATCAGGTACATGAACGAGGGCCTTCAGATCCACCCAATGCACCTCCATGGAGTCCCCCAGAAGGTGATCGCAAAGGACGGCCACATGCTGCCCACCCCGCGCTTGGAGGACACGGTCCTCGTCGCCCCGGGCGAGCGCGTCGACGTGATCGTGAAAGCGACCGAACTCGGAATCTGGGCCCTCCACTGCCACATCCTGAGCCACGCGGAGAGCGAGGACGGGATGTTCGGAATGGTGACCGCGGTGATCGTCCAGTGATGCAACGATGGAAGGAGGCGAGTGTTCACAACATCAACTCTGATGAAAGGAAGAGGACATGACGCGCCGGCATGATTCCCTGATACCGCTGTCACACGACCACCACCACACGCTGGCACAGGCCCGCCGGCTTGAGGAAGGAGCGTCCTTCACCGACCTCAACGAACGGCGCCGAGCAGCAGATGATTTCGTCAATTTCTACCTCGGCCGTGTCCTGCGCCACTTCCATGAGGAAGAAGAGCTGTTCTTCGCTCCGCTCGTGGATCACGAGGAGGCGCGCGACGAGGTGATGAAGGCGGTCGCCGAGCACCTCCGGATCCATGCGCGGGCGCGCGGGCTGCGCGGTGGCCGGGGCGACGGCGAGGCCGATCCCGAGACGATGGGGGCTCTTTCGAAGCTGCTCACGACTCACATCAGGTCGGAGGAGAAGAACGTCTTTCCTCTGGTGGAAAGGCTTCTCACATCAGAGGAGCTGTCGGACCTCGGGACGGCGGGGCGGCGGGACGTTTGATCGAGAGCACAGGTGGCCGCACCCCGCGGGTGGAATGCGCGATCGTGCAACGCTAGTCTGGCGAGATGCGGTGGTCTCGAG
>JBKJZQ010000119.1:0-7922 GCA_046715095.1 Actinomycetota bacterium
ACGGTGGCCGAGGCGGCGGTCACCGTTATCGATCCCTTCCAGAATCGCGGGATAGGAAGCACCCTGTTGATGCTCGCAACCACCTCGGCGGTGGAACGCGGCATCCGCTCCTTCCGGGCGTGGACGTTGGGAGAGAACCAGCCGATAGTGGACCTGCTAAAGAACTTCGGAGCACGGCCGGGGAAGTGGGACTCCGGGATCCTCGAGATCATCGTCCCGCTCCCCGAAAATGTTGCCGAGATCGGGGATACGCCGGCCCCCTTGATCCTCAAAGCGATCGCCGACGGGCGCCTACACGGTGAGGCCTCTCCCGAAGACATCGCTAAGATGCGCTTCACAACATGAAGAAAGCGCCCCAGACCGGATTTGAACCGGCGACCTTCTCCTTGACAGGGAGATGAGCACTCCTAGCTGCTCCACTGGGGCTCGGACGACGAAGGCTAACATCCCCCATCGCAGGTGTTGCTATCCTGTGGCGCTCCGGGCGAGGTAGCTCAGTTGGTAGAGCACACGACTGAAAATCGTGGTGTCGGCAGTTCGATTCTGCCCCTCGCCACTCATCAAATAAAAAGCGGACGCCCGAAGGCGTCCGCTTTGACACATCCCCCCGGTATCGGGATCAGGCTTCCTGCTGCTGAGCCCCGTCGAGGAACTTCTTCACTTCGTCGGCACGGTAACGACGGTGACCGCCGAGCGTACGGATCGACGACAGCTTGCCCGCCTTGGCCCAGCGGGTGACGGTCTTGGGGTCGACTCGGAAGAGAGCCGCTACCTCGGCCGGCGTAAGAAGCGCATCGTCCTTCTGCGACTTCATCCTTGCCTCCATTCCATGCTCCAACTGCGATGAGGGGAGAAACCGGCCCGGTCCCCGTCATGCGAAATCGGGCTTTTCTCCTCAAACGAATCATCCGCGCTCGCGGCCACGCGGGGAATGGCCCCCAGGGACCATTTTCAAGCTTTTCCTGACTATGGGCGCATAGTCCGGACGTACTAGTCCAAATGGCCCCGAATGGGCCCTAACCCCGTAAATCAGCCTACCAGGGGCCGGCACCGCTCAATTGACGATCTCTCGGGCCCTCATCTGCGTCCACTTATCCGAGAGGGAACCGAACGTCCTGCTGGCCCTCTCCACATCGCCCGATGCAAGCGCCTCGAGGCAGACCCAGACCTGTGCGGCCGAATCGTCGTCGGCCAGCTCCTCGGCCTCGAACATGGTCGCCACCGACCCATAGTCGAGTTCCAGGAGCCCCTCCTCGGGGAAGTCGTTGAGCCATTCGAGGAGTTCCTTGACCGCGGCCGTGACCCCGTCATCGATCCACGCGGACTCGAGGATGGACAGCGCCCGACCAAGCCTCGTCGTGGCGTCTCCGAGCGAGGTTTCGTACCGGATGCGCAAACCCCCCGAATCCTCAGTCAGGACCCGTTCGCCCTCATCGAAGGCTGCGAACCAGCGCAAGGGCACGTGCCAGTTGGTGTGGAGGATGTGAGAACGAACGTCGGGGTGCTGCTCGCCCAGGATCTCCAGCTCTTCGGCGGCTCTCCGAGCTTCCTGCTCCGGAACGAACGCCTTAGCGACCTCCTCGGGAAGGCTTCCTCGGAACGCCAGGAGCCCTGCCAGCATCCTTAGACGGGTCCTCCAAGGACACACCATGGTGATCCCATCGATCTTCCGGACGAGCGCGCCTTCGGTCACGCTCTCCAGGGCCGGCAAAGATGCACCCAAGAGCCAGCGCCGGGAGGCCTCGGGGTCCGGATTCTGGTCGCTCGTACCGTCTCGCATCCACCGGCTGCGATCCTCTTCCGGGAACGTCGAGAGCGGCTGATAGACCCTGAGGTAGGAGGTGCTCGTCATCGTGAGCCCATCCTAGTAGCGGCGGCGATGCGAACTCGGACATCCGCGGCTACAGGGCAGGGGTTACCATCGACGGCTATGGGAGTTTTCGACCACGTCAAAGGCGACGGGTACGAGCAGATCGTCTACTGCAACGACGACCCCTCGGGCCTCAGAGCCATCATCGCCATCCACTCCACGGCTCTCGGGCCGGCGCTTGGAGGAACCCGCTTCTACCCGTACGACAACGAGGAGGAAGCTCTCGTCGATGTCCTCCGGCTCGCTCAGGGGATGACCTACAAGGCGGCCGCGGCAGGGCTCGACCTCGGCGGCGGGAAAGCGGTCATCATCGGAGACCCCCGCAGGATCAAGTCCGAGGAACTGCTCCGGGCCTATGGCCGGTTCATCGACAGTCTCGGAGGTCGCTACATCACCGCCGAAGACGTCGGGACCGAACTCGCCGACATGGACACGGTCAAGCGAGAGTCCCGGTGGGTGACCGGTTGTTCGGCAACGCACGGGGGTTCCGGTGATCCCTCCCCCGTGACCGCGTGGGGTGTCGTGCAAGGGATGAAGGCCTGCGCGCTCGAGGCGTTCGGCGATGCGTCCCTTAAGGGGCGCACGGTTGCCCTGCAGGGGGTGGGCAAGGTCGGGCACGCCCTGTGCGGCTACCTCGTCGAGGAAGGGGCCAAGGTCACGATCGCCGATATCGACGTGGACAACCTGGCGCGCGCAATCAACGACTTCGCCGTCGAGACGACCAGCCTAGGCGATGTCCACAAGATGGAGGTCGATATCTTCGCTCCGTGCGCGCTCGGTGGGATCATCAACGACGACACGGTTTCGGAACTCCGCTGCAAGGTGATCGCCGGATCCGCCAACAACCAGCTGGCGCGCGAGGAGCATGGGGACAAGCTCAAGGACCTCGGCATCCTCTACGCGCCGGATTTCGTCATCAACGCCGGAGGGCTCATCAACGTCGAGGATGAACTGCGCGGTTACGATCGCGACCGGGCGATGCAGAAGGTCGAAGGTATCTACCGTGCACTCCAGATGATCTTCACGATGGCCTCGGAGCAGCACATCTCGACCGGTCGTGCCGCCGTTCAACATGCTCAGGACCGCATCCGCAAGATCAGCCGCATCCGCCTTGTGCGGACGACCACTTACGGACCGGACAACTACTAGATGGGTGACCTTCTTCGCATCATCGGTAATGGCGAGGATGTTCCCGATCATCCGGTCCCGGATGGACTCGGTGACAAGGACCTCATCGAGCTCTACCGGTGGCTGGTCCTGCTCAGGTCGTTCGACGAACGCGCCGTCGCTCTCCAACGTCAGGGTCGCATCGGAACCTACGCGCTCTATTGGGGCGAGGAGGCCACGCAGGCCGGAAGCCTGTATGCACTCGAGGAGACCGACTGGATCTTTCCTTCCTACCGGCAGAATTCGATCGGCATCCTGCGCGGCGTCCCACCTTCGGTCATCCTGGGGTGGTGGCGTGGCTACGGCGGCGACGCAGGCTTCTACGACACCAGACACTTTCGCACCGGCCCGATCTGTGTACCTATCGGCACTCACCTTCCTCACGCGGTCGGAACGTCGTGGGCCGCCGGGCTGCGGGGCGAGCGGACCGCGGCGCTCGCGTGGTTCGGAGACGGCGCCACTTCCGAGGGCGACTTCCACGAAGCGATGAACTTCGCATCGGTATTCAAGACCGCCACGATCTTCTTCTGCACCAACAACCAATGGGCGATCTCGACACCGGTGTCGCAGCAGATGGCAACGAAGACGGTCGCCGAGAAGGCACTCGCCTACGCGATGCCGGCGGTGAGGGTCGACGGTTTCGACCCGCTGGCGTGCTGGAAGGCGACCAAGGATGCCGCCGACCGCGGCCGGGCCGGCGGGGGGCCCACGCTCATCGAGGCCTTCTGCTACAGGATCGGCGCCCACGGCACCGCCGACGACCCGCGGCTCTACCGGGACGAGTCCGAGGCCGAGAAGTGGAAGTCGCTGGAGCCGCTCGGGCGCATGGCATCGTTCCTGGAGCGCCTCGGTGTGCTCGATGCCTCTGGTGCTGAGAAGATCAGGCTCGAAGCGAAGCAAACGATCACCGATGCGGTGACGGAGATGGAAGCGACCCCGGCCCCCGGTCTCGAGGTGATCTTCGACAACGTTTACGCGAAGAATCCTCCGTGGATGTTCGCCGAGGGTCTGGAAGAGCTCCGCAGCGTGGGTCAGCGGGAGCTCGTGAAGCCACTTAACGCCGCGAGCGCGAAAACTCAGGAAGAAGGAGAGTAATGGCCGGATCGACGATGGTTGAGGCTCTCAACCTCGCGCTTCATCAGGCGATGGACGCGGACGATCGCGTGATCGTCCTGGGTGAGGATGTCGCTAAGACCGGCGGTGTTTTCCGCGTGACCCAGGGTCTCCTCGACAGATTTGGCGAAGACCGGATCATCGACACGCCGCTGGCCGAGGCCGGCATCGTGGGCAGCGCGATCGGGATGGCCATCTACGGGCTGTTGCCGGTCGTGGAGATCCAGTTCGACGCGTTCGTCTACCCGGGGTTCGAACAGATCGTCGTGCACGCCGCCCGCTACGCGTGGCGCACGCAGGGGCAGGTCCCCGCGTCGATCGTGATCCGCATCCCATTCGGAGGCGGAGTGCGGGCCCCCGAGTTGCACTCCGACTCTCCCGAGGCCCTCTTCTGCCACGTTCCCGGATTGAAGGTCGTCTGCCCGACCACGCCCCGTGACGCCCGGGACATGCTCCTGGCCGCGATCGAAGACCCCGATCCCGTGGTGTTCATGGAACCGAAGAGGATCTACCGGGCCGGCCGCCAGGAGGTTCCCGAAGAACTGCCCTTCGAACTCGGCAACTCGAACGGAGTGGCGTCCGCTCTGTTGTCCACCGCGCGGACCGCACGCGAGGGCAGCGACCTGGCGATCCTCACCTACGGTTCCACGGTTCCGCTCTCGATCGAGGCGGCCGACCACCTGGCCGCCGATCGTGGCATCGAGACCAAGGTCGTCGACCTACGCTCGCTGTTCCCCCTCGACGTTGACGCGATCGTCTCGGCGGCACAGGAATGTGGGCGGGTGCTCGTGGTGCACGAGGCCCCCCGGTCCGGAGGCCTCGGAGCAGAGGTCTCGTCGCTCGTTCACGAGCGCGCGATGCTCGACCTCGAAGCTCCCGTTCTGCGAGTCACCGGGTTCGACGTTCCGTTCCCTCAGTTCGCCAACGAGGACGACTACCTCCCGTCGGTAGACCGCATCCTTCAGGGTGCCTACCGGGTCCTGGACTTCTGATGCCCGACTTCAAGCTGCCCGACCTCGGCGAAGGGGTCACCGAGGCCGAGATCGACCGCTGGCTGGTCAAGGAAGGGGACACGGTCGTCGAGGACGACTCGCTGGTCGAGCTCATCACCGACAAGGCGACCGCCGAGATCCCGTCCCCCTACGCGGGAACGGTTACGAAGATCCATCACCAGGCCGGCGAGGTCGTGCCCGTCGGATCGATCCTGATCACGATCGGCGATGACGGCGCTATGCCGGCGCCACCGGCGGCCCCTCCCAAGCCGCAGAAGGCGTCCGAGAAGGTGCTCCAGGAGGTTGCCGCGGTCGAACCGATGCGATCCGGCAATGGGAAAGTCAAAGCTATGCCGCCGGTGCGCAAGCTGGCGCGGGATCTCGGTGTCGACATCCGGGTGCTCGCCGGCAGTGGGCCCGGGGGCCGGGTGCTACGCGAGGACGTCGAGGCGGCTGCGACCGGAAGCACCTCCGGAGGCCGCCGCACCCCCAGCACAGGGGAACGGCGCGAACCCGTCAAGGGTGTCCGGCGGTTGATCGCAGAGAAGATGCTCGAGGCCCACCGGATGATTCCCCCGGTGACGCACGTCGAGGAGTGCGACATCACGGAACTCGAGTCACTGAGGAAGATCCTGCGAGAACGGAACCCCGAGGATCCGAAGGTCCCCTACCTCCCGTTCATCGTCAAAGCGGCCGTCGCTGCACTGAAGAAGTACCCCGCTCTGAACTCGTCGCTCGACAACGATGCTCAAGAGATCGTCTACTACTCACGCTACGACATCGGCATCGCGACCGACACTCCTCAGGGGCTGATGGTTCCGGTGGTCAAAGGAGCCGACGCGCTGTCAGTCTTCGAGATCGCGGCCGAGATCAGACGCCTCGCCGGCGCCGCCCAGAGCGGTAAGATCAAGGCGGACGAACTGAAGGGTTCGACCTTCACGATCACGAGCCCCGGGAAGTTCGCCGGGCTCATGGCGACACCGATCATCTTCTATCCGCAGGCTGCGATCCTCGGTGTTCACCGCGCGATCGACCGGCCCTGGGTCGTCGACGGGCAGATACAGATCCGCAAGATCATGAACATCGGCGTCACCTTCGACCACCGCGTGCTCGACGGGCTAACCGCGGCAAAGTTCAACCAGGAGATCGTCACCCTCCTCGAGCATCCGGGGTTACTCGGGCTCGAGGCGTAGCGACGCTCGGTCCTCGCCCGGCTCTGAATCCCGATTTTCAGGGCAAAAACCCTTGCGTAGTCGGGTCTCTTGTCATAGTATCGAACGTATGTTCGCTATACAGGAAAGAGACCTAAGAGAGCCCGGGTCGGACCCGACAGGGGCGGCCCAGATGTCCGCCTACGCGGCCGACGAGCGGGCGCGGCAGGAGTTGGAAGACCGCATGACCACGCTCCAGGGCGAGATCAATGCGGCGACCGCGGCCCAGGTGGCGCTCATCGGCGAACACCTCGAAGCCGGCTACTGGAGTCACCACGGCGGCGTCCTGACCCCCGGGGCATTCCTCACCTGGAAGCTGGGCCTGACCCCCTACGAGGCTTCCCGGATGCTCAAGATCGCGGTCGGCTTGAAGGACTTCCGAATGATCAAGGAGTCGTTCGGCCGGGGCCGACTGTCGCTGCAACAGGTCGGCATCCTCGTCGATATCGCCGAGCCGGAAGTCGAGGAACGCCTCCTCGAGCTCGCTCTCGGTCTCTCGGGAGCGCAGCTGGCCCGCTTCGCGAGCCACTACCGCGGAGCGTTGCGGGTCGAACAAGACACCGCCCACAAGGAGAGGTTTCTTGCCACGAAGCACCACGGCGACGGCTCCTGGACCATCACTGGACGGATGTCATCGGCCCACGGAGCGCTCGTCGACAAGGCTCTGTCGGCCGCGCTCGAGAAGATGAAGGACGAAGGGACCGAGCTCGACGACGACGCCGACGATCCCTTCGCGGCCCGGGAGGCCGACGCGCTGATCTACCTCGGAGAATCGTTCCTCTCCGGAGGCGACGGTAAGCGCAAGACCCACGAACGACACACGGTCACCCTGCACTCGGATCTCACCGAGCTTCTCACCGGCGAGGGCATCGCTAAGATCCAGGGCGGCGGGATCACCGGGATCAAGACCGTGCGGGAGCTATTGGCCGACGGGGCATCAATCGTCGAGATGATCCACCAAGACGGCGAGATCCTCTCGGTGTCGCCCAAGCGGCGGCCCAATACCGCGATGCGGCGCGCACTGGCGGCCCGTGACGAGCACTGCGTCTTTCCTGGCTGTTCTCGGACCGTCCATCTCGATGCCCATCACTACAGATGGGTCTCGGAAGGTGGCGAGACCGGGGTGGAGAACCTCGGTCCACTGTGCTGGAGCCACCACCCCCTGATCCACGAGGGCAAAGTCACGATCGAAAAGACTCCCAAGGGTCTCGTCTTCCGCGGCCGCGACGGCAAAGTGATCGAACGGGACCCGATCGCGGCGAGTGGCATCGGGCTCGAGCGGATCAACAGAGCCCGTGGGATCAAGATCACATCGGAGACCTGTCTTCCCGGCTGGGGCGGCGAGCGCAGCAGCCTCGTCTACGTCGCCGACATCGCTCTCACCCACCGACACTTCGCCCTCAAGAGAGCCGCGGCAAAAGTGGACAGCTCCGAGGGTCCCGACGATCCCTCGAGCGAGGACCTCCCTCCTGCCAGACGGGATGAACCGGACCCGTAACCGGCACTCGCTCCGTCAACTAGTCCAACGATGCACCGATGGCGTCACGCACCTCCTGCACGGCCCAGTCG
>JBKJZQ010000120.1:0-2454 GCA_046715095.1 Actinomycetota bacterium
GCTGTGGGTGGCCCGCCACGGTGAGACCGAGTGGAGCCTCGCGGGCAAACACACGGGGTCCACCGACATAGATCTGACCGCCGCGGGCGTGCAGCAAGGCCTTGCGCTGCGCCGGAGGCTCTCGGAGCTGGATTTCGAGGTCGTGCTAACGAGCCCGCTGATCCGAGCCAGCCGCACCGCCGAGCTCGCCGGTTTCCCCTCGGCCGAACACCTCGACGATCTCGCGGAGTTCCTCTACGGCGACTACGAGGGGCTGACGACCAATGAGATCAGGGAGCGGCGGCCCAACTGGAACATCTGGTCTGATGGATGTCCCGGGGGCGAAACCTACCAGGACGTCGCCCGGAGAGTGGATCGCGTCCTGGGTCGTCTCACCGCGGTAGGGGGAAACGTACTCGTCTTCAGCCACGGCCACACGACCCGGGTCATCGCCGCCCGATTCACGCGGAGTGACGAACTCGCCGGGCGCCTGGGGAAACCCGCACCTTCGTCGGTCGGGGTCCTCGGCTACGAACACGGACGCCCGGTCCTGCGCGAGTGGAACGACACCTAGGCAGCTGGAGGTCACTCCCTTACGAGGGCCTCGATGTGTTCGCGGGCGTTCAGACGCCGGGCGTCCTCGTCGGAGCCTCGACCATGGCCCCTCGGGCCGGAGACGTCATCGGGCTGTTGATCCTCGCGATCAGGGAACGTGAAATCCTAGTGGTGCGTCGCGTTAGCGGCCCATACTCCGCTCGGAGGCTCCTCCGGGCGGCTTCCCGCCGTTAGATGCGCCCGAGTGCCCGCCTTTGACCTTGAGCCGCAGCCCCTTCGATCCGCTGATAACCCGATCGAGGACAGCGGAGGACTCAGCGGTCACTCTGAGGCGCCGTCCCGACCTGAGCGTGGCGGTTAGCTCGTTGTTGGTAGGCGCCGTAGCCAGCTGATCGAGGAGATCGTCGAAGGTCGATGCCTCGGCATTGCCCGGACCGCTCCCCTCGTAATTGCAGCCGTCCTCGAAGCAGAAGAGTCCTCCGGACCCCCCTCCACCTACCCCGATCTCGCCGACACCGCCGAGGTTCTCGGGGAGCTTGAGGCTCAGCTCGACTGTCACGTCCGGAGACCCGTCGCTCGGCTCGAGGGTCGCACGAAGGTGCACTCGTTGCCCTGGCTTCACCTTCAACACCTTCGTCTGCTTGTATATGCCACCCCCAACCCTGCTCTCGAGCGTCCTCAGGTCGTACCGATTGACATCCGAGGTCACGGATGCGGTGATGTCCACCGAGGTGAACTCGACGTCCTCGAGGTCGGTGCTGGACAGGCGGAAGAGGTACTCGTCCAGCTCGAGGATCGATTCGAAGGAGATGTCGTATTCCGATGAGTACAGGTTGGTCCTCGTTAGCGTGAAGGGCGCTCCCTCATCGCGGGTGCCGTCGATGGTGAACGAGACGCTCGATGAGCCATCCCCGATCCTGTCGAATACAGAATCGAGGTTCGAGAGCAGATGGACCGTCGCCAGGAATGGGACATCTTCCGGCCTGATGGCGTCGGTTTCGCCGTCCCGCTGGGCGTTGGTGTCGAGGGACGTGATGTCCGAGGTCACCGGGATCGTCGACGGCCCCGTCGAAGTATCGATCCGAATCCCTGCGAGCCGATCTTGGTCCACGATGCCCGCCACGTCACCGATGCCGGCCAGCTTAAAGGGTCCGAAAGTTGGGTCATCGACGATCGCGAGGGCGGTCGCCTCGTTCGCACCCATCAGCGTGGCGCCGCTGAAGAAAAACGGGTGCCCGAACCCAAGAACATTTCCGTCGCATACGGAGGTTGCGGTTCCAATCGCTGCCGCGGTGACATCACCGTAGCTCAGCGCAGCCGCGAGGTTGTCTCCCTCGTCGAGCGTTCCGGTCACCGGCTGCGATGCGGCCAACGATGGAGAGCTCCCGGAGGGGACCGCGAAGAAGGGCGCCTTTGCTTTCTTGAACGCCTTATTCACAACGTCCAAACGATCGCTTGAGACGCCCGAGATGGCCAATGGAAGCATCAGACGCTCGAGGCTCGTGCCCTCCCTCGGCGAGATGCTTTCGCGCCGTGCCACGATCTTCCGGAAGGAACGCGGCAGGGCGACGCTATCCAGAGGCCGCGTCTCGGCCGGCGCGGGGTTTCCATAATCAAGAATGTCCTCCATGTCGTCGGCCGGGGTGACTCCTCCGATCGAGGATGGGCCAAGAGAGAAGCCATAAGCCACCGCCCCGACGAGGTCGGTCCCGATGAAGACCGGCGAGCCCGACATGCCTGCCCAGATCCCTCCAGCAGCATCGATAGCAGGCCCTGAGGTATCCACGATGATGAGGTCGCGACCGGGAGCGATCCCATTCTGCAGTACGCCGAGGATATCCACCTCGAACGGCTCGGGGGTTTGACACGAAGAGACGGTCCAGCCGACCGCTTGCTCTCCGCCGGCCAGCGTGTCGTGAT
>JBKJZQ010000121.1:0-7002 GCA_046715095.1 Actinomycetota bacterium
ATGCGTTCGCATCCGATGACCTTGGCGATGCACCGCAGCGCACTCACGTCGACGTTCCGGGCGGAACTCTCCTGCTCATGCCGGCGTCGGGCGAGGGAGGGGTTGGGGTCAAGCTGGTCACGCTCAACCCTTCCAACCCGGACAAGGGCTTACCGTTTATCCACGGCGTCTACGTTCTGTTCTCGCCCGGGTCACTGGAGCCGGAGGTCATCGTCGATGGGGGGGCGATGATCGGGCTCAGGACCGCAGCGGTCTCCGGGCTCGCGACACGACACCTCGCGCGCGCGGATGCAACGAGGCTGGTGATCTTCGGTGCCGGGACCCAGGGCCACGCGCACCTCGACGCGATGCTTGCCGTCAGACCGGTCACCCACGTCACGGTCGTCTCCCGTTCGGCGGGACCGGCAGAGGAGTTCGCGACGAGGGCCAGGGACCTCGGCCTCGAGGCCGAGGTCGGGGGCCCGTCCTCGGTGAGCGACGCGGACATCGTCTGCGCCTGTACGACGAGTCCGGCCCCCGTGTTCGATGGAACGCTGCTTCCCGGCGGCTGCCACGTGAACGCGGTTGGTGCGTATACCGCCGACACCCGCGAGCTCGACGACGCGACCATGCAGCGCGCCAAGATCGTCGTGGAAGATCGCGACGCGGCTCTCGCCGAAGCGGGCGACATCGTTATCCCTCTCGAGTCGGGAGCCATCGACGCGGATCGCATCGTGGCGGATCTCTCCGAGGTCGTGATGGGCGCGGTCGTCCGAACCTCGGACGACGACATCACCGTCTTCAAGTCGGTAGGAGTGGCGTTCGAGGACCTCGCGGTCGCCCGCGCCCTCGTCTATAGACTGGAGCCGTGACCAGTCACGATGTAGTCGTTGTGGGCTCCGGGATCGTCGGAGCCGCGACCGCCTACTGGCTCGCGCGCGGGGGACACCGCGTGCTCCTGCTCGAGCGTTTCGATCTCGGGCACGAGAAGGGCTCCAGCCACGGAGCCTCTCGCATCTTCCGGTTCTCGTACGACGAGCCGCATTGGGTAGCCGACGCGATGGAGTCGTTGGTGCTATGGCGTGCGCTCGAAGAGGAGACCGGCGCGACCCTGATCACGACCAAGGGGGGTTTAGATATCGGCGACCACGTCCACAAGCACCGGGCCGCGCTCGATGAGTGCGGTGCCGTGAGCGAGCCGATCGAGGCCTCGGTGGCCGGGGAACGCTGGCCGTTGATCCGCTTCCCGAGCGACGAACCGATCCTCTTCCAGCCGGATGCCGGCATAGCCCATGCAGATGCCTCGGTGAAGGCATACGTCGAGGCGGCCGTAGCGCGCGGCGCGGCCTTCCGGCCGCACACCCCGGTCGAGGGGATCGAGGTCGTTGGCGACCACGTGACCGTTCGAGCGGCCGGAGAAGATCATCAGGCAGCGTGCGTCGTGGTCGCCGCCGGTTCCTGGGGCCGCGACCTGCTGGCCTCCGACGGTATCGAGCTCCCCGTAACCGTGACGCGCGAAACCGTTGCCTATTTCTCAACCGGCGGGGGAGTCCCGGTCCCGTCGGTGGTCGATGGGACCAGGGAGCGGCCGTTCTTCTCGCTGTGGGATCCCGCGAACGATGGGCTCAAGGCCGGCTGGTTCCACGCCGGCGTACCGGTCGACGATCCCGACGTGCCCGGAGCGCCCGAGCCGCGCATCATCGAAGGTTTGTCCGGCTGGGTGGCGGACCGCTTCCCGGGTGCCGACGCTCACCCGATCGGTGCGGAGACGTGTCTCTTTACGGCGACGTCCGACGAGAGGTTCATCATCGAACGTCACGGGCGGGTGGTCGTCGGCTCCGCATGCAGCGGCCACGGCTTCAAGTTCGGTCCGGTGTCCGGTCGGCGCATCGCCGCCCGGGCGATCGAGGTCCTCTAGCCCGGCCCCGGAAAACCCCCGAAATGTATTGCCAAGGCGAACATATGTTCGCTATAATGGGAAGATGGTCATTGCAGCTGAACTGCTCATGGGGACAAGCAAGGGGACAAGCAAAACGAACGGGACAAGCGATCCCGGCGTACTGAGCGATGCGATCGAGACCGATCGCATGGACCTGCGGGCATCGCTCAGGGACTCCGCCACCCGCCTCGGCAGGGAGCATGCGAGGTTG
Source organism: Actinomycetota bacterium (assembly GCA_046715095.1). Taxonomy (GTDB): domain Bacteria; phylum Actinomycetota; class CADDZG01; order CADDZG01; family WHSQ01; genus WHTI01. The sequence continues at coordinate 2,130 of JBKJZQ010000121.1, forward strand.
CTCGCCACGGTCCGCTCGGTCGACAAGGCCGAGCTCTTCCGCCTCGAGGGCTGCCGCACGACCGGCCAGTATCTCGCTGCGGTGCTGGGAACCTCGTGCTGGAGGTCCAACAAGATGGTGGTCTCTGCCCGGGCGCTCGAGCACCTGCCGGTGATCTCAGCCGCGCTCGAGAACGGTTCGCTCCACCTCGACAAGGTCGTCGAGCTGACCCGCTTCGCGACCCCCGAGACCGAGGCCAAGCTGGTCAAGTGGGCCCGGCGAACGACCCCGGGAGGGATCCGGGAACGGGCCGCGGCCAGCGAGAAAGACCTCGAGGACCCGGTAGAACTCCGCCGCTCCCGCTATTTCAGGGGCTGGCTGTCGTTCGACAAGGACAGCTACCACTTCGAGGCGATGGTCCCGCCCGAGCAGGGGGTCCTCGTCGAAGAAGCGATCAACGCTCTAGCCCGAGAGCTCCCCAAGCACCCCGAGCACGCACCCGATGGGTCGGTCCAGATGGACCAGCGCCGGGCCGATGCCTTCGTGACGCTGGCGTGTGGGGCGCCGAACGGCGAGGCGCGTCACACGATGGTCCTCCACGCGCCCCTCGAGGCGCTCGAAAGTGATGACCGGCGCTTCACCTTCGGGACCGCGCTCCTCGATCCAGGCACCGTCCACCGCCTCTCCTGTGACGCTCGTTTGGGCGTCGTCCTCGAGGGCAAGGAGGGGGGCGCGCTGGGCATCGGCGATACGTCCCGGGTGGTCCCACGTTGGCTCAGGCGTCAGGTGCTCTACCGCGACGGCCACCGCTGCACGTTCCCGGGATGCGAGATGAAGGCTTACCTCGTTCCCCACCACATCCAGTGGGTCGCCCGCAAGGGCCCGACCGATCTCTACAACCTCATCGCGGTGTGCGGTTTCCACCACGATCTCGTGCACGAGTATGGGTGGGACGTGATGCTCGACGAGCACGCGCGACCGGTGTGGTTCCGCCCGGGTGGCATGCGCTACGAACCCGGGGTCCCGCTTCCCGGTCCCACTACCGCCCCGGCAACTCCGGTCTCACCAAGCATGGCGGAGGTCGCCGGCTACTCACGCATCTTCGAAGCCCTGCGCATCCTGGGCCGATCGCCCGGGTCCGATCCGCCGAACCTCAACTGATCAAAACGCCTTCTTTGCCCACCCCGACCGTGACGCTCTTGCCGGTCGACAACCTGCCGTAGGACTCAGGAGACAGCACCCCGACCGGAACGATCGAGCCGTATAGCTCGCGAGCTACCAGAGCCCCCAGGACCACGATCGGATCGGTCTCCAGCAGGAGGATCGCGATCGGTGCGGTTCCCACCCTGATCGCCTCGGCCAGGACGCTGGAGCTGGAGCTGGATCCTCGGCCCGAGGGCATCAAGAGGATCTTCCCGGCAAGGCTCTCGCCCGCCTGAGGGTGGTGCGGGTCGCTCAACTCTCCGGTGTGGAGGTTGAAGCCGCCCCAGAACGACAGCGGCGCAACGAGCACCACCACCTCGCCGCTCGCGTCCCCCGAGAGAAGTCCCCGGTCACCTGAAGAGCGCGCCGTCACGCCACACCCGTCCCAGGGTCGCCGACCTGACACACTCCCGCAGGCTCCCGAAGACGACCTCGACCCCGATGTTGCCCGGGGCGTACCACGCCCACTTGGCCGAGTTCGTCATCACCACTCCCTCTTTGGGTTCCAGGATCGGGGTGATGTAGGTGCACGTGTCGACGACGAGCCGAACCCCGGACTCCTCGATCTGCGCGAGCCATCCCCGCCGCTCGATCTCGGCGAGCACGTCGCGTCCAGTGGACACCCAGAGATCCACGCCTTCTGCGACGCGGCCGTCCAGGAGGGCGAGGAACTCCTCGAACTCGGCCACCGAGAAGTGCGGTGTGCCGAGGCTCACCGCGGCCAGGGGTCCGTCCACCGTCGAACTGAGCTCGTCCCGCGCTCCTTTCAGCATTTCCGGAGTCACCTCGATAACGCGTTCGGGCTCCCTGCCCCCGAGGGCGGTCTCGAGATCCGGTGCCTCCGGCGTCGAACCGACCGCGTGGAACAGCGCCACCGCGCCCGATGAGGCCGCTCCCGCTCCCAACGCCTTCAGCCGGTCCTCCGAAACCCCCAGAGGCAGACCGTCGATCACCGGCACCTCGGTCCCGCTGGTCGCCGTCCCGACGAGGAGGCCGAGCACGGGGTAAAGGACGTCCTCGCGAAGGAGGGCCTCGGATACACCGGAGAACGTGAATAGGACGGTCCCGCGCCGGTTGTCGTCGAGGTGGAGTCCGGCCTCGGGCGCTCGGCCCGTGATCGCCGCACAGATGTCGATGAAGTCGCCGTAGCGATCGGTCCTCGCCCCGAGGACCGAGTTGGCGAAGACGATCGCGTTCGATTCTGCCCACGCGATGTGCTCGCCGAACGAGGGTCGCTTCGTAAGCTGATAGGGCGCGCAGGTCCACGTCGCCTTGCATCCCATCGCCACGTAAGCATCCATCAGGCGCCGGGCGTGGAGGCGCGTGTCCTCGTCTCCCCGGTAGAGGTCGGGGTGGAGGAGGTCGAGAGAAGACACGTTGAGCGTGGCCGGCACCGCCACCTGGCCTCCAGCGGCGGCGAGCTTCTCGGCGAAATCGAGCCCCGCGATGCCATGGAAGAGGCACGAATCGATGTGGGCGCAGGTGATATCGATCAACCGGGCAGCTCCCGTCAGGGACGCCATCTCGGCGATGATCCGCATGGCGAGGGCAGCGGCCTCACCACGCGCTCCTTGGAGCATCTCCCGGTCCTCGCTGGTGAGACGTAGGTCGGCCACGGCGGGAGTCTACGGTCGAGTGCCCGCAGGAGAGCGGAAGCGAAGCTCCGGTCGCGGATCCGACAAAGTGAGCAACCACCTTGGGATTCCGAAGCGGTCCAGGTAGCATGGCCCGGAGAAGGTCGGCGGGGGGACGTCTCTCCGACTATGGTTCAGCAGTCCGAGCTATCGCATCAGGGGGAGAACGCATGACGGGTTCCACGAAGAGCCGGTGGTTGAAGCTGGTCACGCTACTGGCGGCGATGCTGCTCCTTGCAGCCGCATGTGGCGAGGACGCCACCGAGACTGCTCCGGCGGACGACGGGGGCAGCAGTCCCTCCGAGTCCGCGGCACCCGAGTTCTCCACCCTCGAGGAGGGCATCCTTCAGGTCGGTTCCTGCCTCGACTACCGCCCCTTCGAGTTCGTCAAGGACGGCGACGAGCAGGGCTTCGACGTTGAGCTGACCGAAGAGATCGCCAGCCGCCTCGGCCTCGAAGTCCAGTGGGTGCGCGCTAGCTTCGACACGATCTTCACGGCAGTCGATGCGGGCCAGTTCGACATGGTCGCCGCGGCCAGCACGATCACCGAGGAGCGCCTCGGGACGGTCGACTTCTCGGATGGTTACTTCAATGCCCGACAGGGGTTCACGGTCAATGCCGATGAGACCCCGGACATCACTTCCACCGACCAGCTCGGCGAGGGCGATGTCGTTGCGGTCCAGAAGGGCACGACCGGCAAGGCCTGGGCCGAGGAGAATCTCGCCCCCAACGGGGTCGAGATCAAGACCTTCGATGCTGTATCGGGTGCCTTCACCGACCTCGAGGCCGGAAACGTGGTCGGTGTGGTCAACGACGAGGGATCATCGTTAGCGGAGGCCGCCGAACGACCGGGGCTCGAAGTCGTCGAAGCGATCAATACGGACGAGCTCTATGGGTTCGCCTTCTCGAAGGACAACCCCGAACTGACGGCCGCTGTCAATGTGGCACTGGCAGAGACCATCGCCGACGGAACCTACGCCGAGATTTTCTCGACGTGGTTCCCGGACCTCCCGGTTCCGGACGAGTACCAACCTTCCTGATCTGAATGGGGCGCCGGGCTTGGTCCCGGCGCCCCTTTGATCACTCCACCAGAGAAGGTCTTCTCTTGCCCCAGGTGACGGACACACTCAAACGCATCGACGGCCCTCCAGATACACGCGGAGGCACCGCCCCCCTTCCGGCGAGCGTGTTCGCCGGCGGTCTTGCCGCTCTGGGAGCGGTGACGATAGGGACCTTGCTCGTCCAACTCTTGTATGCCTTCGGCGGCGCCGGAGGCCTGTCTCCGGGGTGCATCGCCGAGCTGACGGTGAAGATCGGTGACGAGGAGAGGCTCGTCACCGGGGCTCTCGGTGTCTGCAATGTCGTTCGCGGGTTCATCTCTCCAACGGAGAGCATCGTTCTGTGGCTCGGTGTGGTCCTGGGACTAGCCGTTGCCGCGGTCGGCTGGGCATCATTCAACCGGATGCCTTCGCGGAGGATGCGGAACCAGTGCATCGCCGGCGCGGTCCTCGGGATTCAGGCCGCGATCATCGCCGCCGTGATCTTCTGGTTCCGTTCCGGCGACGTCTTCGCGTTCGCGCGCAACTTCTTCAACTTTGGACTCCTTCAGGACTCACTCGACGGGTTCATCCGCGGTGCCAGGAACACCCTGCAACTGGCTTTGGTCGGCGAATTGGGCGGGATCATGGTTGGGCTCCTACTCGCGGTGCTCGTGATATCGAAGCACCGGGTCGTGAGGGCTCCGGCACGCGTGTACATCAACTTCTTCCGGGGCACTCCCCTGATCTGGCAGCTGTCGTTCTTCTACTTCATGTTCTCCCTGGGATTCAACGTGAACATCGGTGCCTTCACGGTGGCGACGGTGGTCTTCATCCTGAACACGGGTGCCTACGCGGCCGAGGTCTTCCGGGCCGGGATCGAGTCGATCGAGCGCGGCCAGATGGAGGCCGCCCGCAGCCTGGGGATGTCCTATCTACAAGCCATGAGGTATGCGATCGTTCCCCAGGCGGTGAGACGAGTGATCCCACCCCTCATGAACGAGTTCGTGATCCTGATCA
>JBKJZQ010000122.1:0-17778 GCA_046715095.1 Actinomycetota bacterium
CAAGACCCTGGCATTCGCGATCCCCATGGTCGAGCGCCTCGACGCGAAGACTCGTAAGCCATCCGGTCTGGTCCTCGTTCCGACGAGGGAGCTGGCCGTGCAAGTCACCGAGGAGACCAAGGAGATCGCCCGGCAGCGCAACCTCCGTGTGGCCCCCGTCTACGGCGGCGTGTCCCTGTTCAAGCAGGCTAAGTACGCAGCGACCTCGCAGATCATTGTGGCGACCCCCGGCCGCCTGCAGGACCTGATCGATCGCAGGATGCTGTCGGTCGCAGATATCCGCATCCTCGTCCTCGACGAGGCCGACCGGATGCTCGACATGGGCTTCCAGCCCCAGGTCGATCGGATCGTTGCCAACATGAAGGGCGCCCGTCAGACCATGTTCTTCTCGGCGACGCTCGACGGCCGCGTCGGAGATCTCGCTCGGTCCTACACCCACGACCCCGTTCGTCACGAGATCGAACACAAGAGTCTCGTGATCGAAGAGGCCGACCACCGCTTCGTTCCCGTGGTCCACGAGGGCAAGATCGACAAGCTCGTGGACGAACTCCGAGAGGAGCGCGAGCTTGCGCTGGTCTTCGTTCGCACCAAACGAGGGGCCGACAAGCTCTCTCGTAAGTTGCGCGCGGCAGGCGTGGACTCGGAAGCGCTGCATGGCAACATGAGCCAGCCCCAGCGCAAGCGTGCGCTCGACCGCTTCGCTTCAGGACGAGCGAACGTTCTTATCGCCACTGACGTTGCTGCCCGTGGTCTCGACCTCGACGGCATCACGCACGTCTTTAACTTCGATCCTCCGAACGACCACAAGGATTACGTCCATCGCGTCGGGCGGACGGCTCGCGCCGGCCGCTCTGGTACCGGGATCACTTTCGTCGCCGACGACCAGCGTTACGAGGTCAGTGCGATCGCCCGTGCCCTGAAGCTCGATTCTCAGTTCGAGGCCGAGGGGCTCATGCTCGTGATCCCCGGCCGCACGCTCAAGTCATCTGCAGGTCCGAAGACGAGGGACCGTAGGGCTCCTCTAGGAAACGGCCGGCACTCAAGATCCAACAGCAAGAACGACACCGGACGTGACCGCAAGGTAGCTCCGCATCGTTCGTCACGTCCGAGGGGAGGTGTTTCCATGGCAACCGGAACCGTTAAATGGTTCAACGACGCGAAGGGGTTTGGCTTCATCACCCCTGACGACGGAACGAAGGATCTTTTCGTTCATCACACGAGCATCAACGGCGAGGGCTTCAAGAGCCTCGCTGAGGGTGCGAAGGTCGAGTTCGACGCGCAGGAGGGGCAGAAAGGCCCCGAAGCGAAGAACGTAACGACCGTCTGATCGTTGACTGAAGGAGGACCGCGGTGGCTTCGCTGCCGCGGTCTTTCTGTTTTCTTAACGCAATAGGAACCAGGCGAGCCCGCCGGCCGTGGCGCTGACGATCGCTGCTGCGATGAGCACCTTCTCGGCGGGACCTGCTCTCTTGAAGTGCCTCTCCATCTTGGTCCCTGCATCGATGCTCAGGTCAACGAAGCGGCTGGCCCATGCGAACTCCAGGGACAGGATCACGAAACCGAAGGGGATGACGACGATCGCCGGGCCCGGGACGACCGTCATGGCGAGACCGGCCAGGACCACCGTGAACCCCACGATCACTGCGAGTATCCGGAAGACCTTCCCCTTGCCTTCGTACCTCTTCTCGGCCCACGCGCGCAGGTTCCCGATCGTTTCTCGGATCTTGTCGTCGGAGTCGCTCACGACCGTGAACCTACCCCGCTCGAGGACGCTTACCGCCCCGAGGTTGCCGCCGGGACGATGCTTCCACCCAGGCCGCTCCCGTCGATAGGGTGCTCCACGTACGGCTTACGACGGCCATTGGGAGGTCAAAGGGGGGCTCGCGGATCTGGTCCTACCCTTGGAGCTCGACCCGGGTCATCATGAGCTGTGAAGATCTTTCCGTCGCTCGTAGTTCTCGTCCTCCTCGGAGCCTCGTGCTCCTCGACCTCCGACGACCGTCCCCCGGTTGCCGCCGAGTCGCCATCTTCCGCGACGAGCCCTACTCCAGAAGATCCGCCCTTCGCGCTCGGCAAGCCGCAGAAGGTTCCTCCGACGGAGTGGATAGCGGGGCCTCCGGCCGAACGATCCTTCGTGATGTTGACGGGAGGCGCTGCGGCCGGACAAGTCAGAAGGGTCCTCGGAGTTCTCGAGCGACGTGAGGTCTCGGTTGGACTCTTCTTCCCGGGCCGGTGGATCGCGAGGAACCCTGATCTCACCGCGGCTGCGGTCGAAGCCGGGCACGTGGTGGGGAACTCCGGGTGGGACAGGCACGCGCTCACGAAGGGGACAGGGCGCAGTACCGATCGTTCGATCGGCCGGGCAGAGGACGCGCTGGAGGCCCCCGAGGTCGACCCACGGCCGTGGTTGTTCCCTCCGGGCGGGGTGCGAGATGAACGGACCGCAACGCGCGCCGGTCGGCTCGGCTACCGGCTGGTGCGCCCCTCGGTCGATCCGGGGGACCTGACCCGCAAGGAGGTTGTGGCGTACGTCGCGGACCACGCTCGCCCCGGCTCGATCGTTCGTCTCGACCTCGGCCGCGTCGCTCACCGAACGGTCATCGGTTCCGTTATCAGGGCCCTGGAGGAAGAGGCCCTTCCGCCCGCACCGTTCGAACGGATAGCCGAGGCGGAGCCGGTTCGGTGGGACCTCAGCTTCGCTCCGGGATCGGCAGGTCCCAGGGTCGAAAGGATGCAGAGGGCTCTCAAAGCCGTGACGTTCCCGATGTCGAACTTCGACGGCGTTTTCGGAGAGGGCACCCTTCAGGCGGTGCTCGGCTACGAGAAGCTGCTGGGCCTCGAGCGAGACGGCGTGGTCGATCCAGAGCAGATGGAGTCGATCCTCCTGTCGAGTCCGCCGACACCCCCCAGTGACGGCTTATCCGACTACATCGACATCGACATCACGCGGCAGATCCTCTTCGAGGTCCACGACGGAGTGGTCCTCAATACCATCGCGATCTCAAGCGGCAACGGCGAGACCTACAGTTCGCTCGGAACGACCGCGGTGGCTAACACCCCGCGCGGCGATTTCATCATCGAGCGGAAGATCCCGGAGTGGCGAACGAGCTACCTCGGACAGCTGTACTTCCCGATGTACTTCACCGGTGGATACGCGGTCCACGGCAGCCCTTCGGTGCCGGCCTACCCTGCGAGTCACGGCTGCGTGAGGGTGCCGCTGTCCGAAGCCCAAGGGTTGTACGACCGGAACCCGGTAGGCACACCGGTCTTCGTTCACGACTGACGGGTTGGTTCCCCTCCGGATCTGTTCTGTGCGTCGAGCAGGACGCTGCCGGCGAGATCGTCGACGAACTGCTGCGCGGTGCGGGGCGACAAGCCCGACCCGTTCCGGGACCACCGCACCGCCTTCTCGTCGAGGGTCTGGGCGTCGATCGTGAGCCCCTTACGCGCCGCGAGCTCCCGCACGATGAAGAGGTAGCGGCCTTGATTGGACGCGGGGAAGAACACCCGGAGCCCGAACCTCGATGCGAGGGACGTCTTGTGCTGGTGCGCGTCGGACACGTGGACCGGGTCGAACCGGTCCGACTCTCGGTCGTTGTGGCGTTCGTCGACGATATGCCTGCGGTTGGACGTGGCGTAGATCGCAACGTTGGCCGGTCGCGCCTCGAGTCCGCCTTCGAGGAGGCCCTTCAGCAGCCCGTGGTCGTGCTCACCGAGCTCGAAGGCGAGGTCGTCCATGAACACGATGAACTTCTCGGGATGGCGGCGGAGCACCCTCATGAGCTCGGGGAAGTCGCCGATCTGCTCCTTGGCGAGTTGGACGAGCCGAAGGCCTTCATCTCGGAACTCGTTGGCGAGCGCTCTCACGGTCGAAGACTTCCCGGTCCCGTTCGGCCCGTACACGAGCACGTTGTTGGCGCGTCCTCCGGCGACGAGGATCCGTGCGTTCTGGACCAGGGAGTCCCTCTCCTCTTCGTATCCGGGGAGATCGCCGAGCGTCGTCGGGTCCGGTACGAGCACGGGCACGAGGGCGCGGTTCCGCCAGAAGAAGCTCGTCCGTTCGCCCACAGGACCCGGGCTGTTCTCCGTGAAGTGCTCCCAGAGGAAGTTGACCAGTGATTCCCATGGGACGCCGCTCGCGAGGAGCTTCTCGACCCCGCCGACGTCCGAGCCGGTGGCGAGGTCTCTCCACGAGGGGAGTGACGGCCCCGGAAGCGATCTCAGGATGTTGGCCGGGTCGATCGAGTGGAGCTCCTGGAGGATGGCGAGGTCGTGGACGAGCGCGTGGCGTAGACCGTCGGATAGTGGCCGGCCGGCGCCGGCGGCGCGCGTGAAGGCGGTCTCCTCGGTTAGGACCTGCTTGCGGAGGTAGTGGGCCCACGGGTCCCCGTGGTCGGACGGGAGGGCCGCGAGGGCCGCGAAGCACACCGGATAGCGGGCGCGAAGCCGGTCACCGGTACCGGCCGAGGCCAGCTCGGAAACGATCCGGCACAGAGGGTCCTCTGAGATCCCTCGGTAGATCAAGAGCGTCTCGATCTTGCTCATCATGTCGTTCCTTCCACGGTTATCAAGCAAGAGGCCTTCCCGTCTATCATGAAAATCGAGCAGCTGGCTTGTTGCCGAGCTCCATCCGTCGGATGCAGAGCCATAGGAGGCCGGTTGCCACGTCGAACGTTCTCGGATCGGAGGAGGGTCCTCTCCTCGATCTCGGTTGATCTCTCTCCCATGATCGAGTCACGTCCGTTCCGCTCCCTGATCATGGGTCAGATCGCATCCTTGATCGGAACGCAGATGCGATACGTAGCGATGGCGTGGCAGATCTATCTGCTGACCGGTTCCAGCGCGGCCGTGGGTCTTCTTGGGCTGGCCGAAGTGATTCCCATGATCGTCGTGTCGATCATTGCGGGACCACTGGCGGACATCCGTGATCGCAAGAAGATCATGTTCTGGTCCCAAGCCGCGTCGATGGTCGTTTCCGCCACGCTCGCAGTCGTGGCGCTTGCGGATAGACCGGCGCTCTGGATGTTGTACGGGCTTACCGCGCTGGGCGCCGCCTTCGACGCCCTCGACAAACCTGCGCGGATCGCTGTGATCCCGAAGCTCGTGGGGCCGGACAAGATCGTTCCGGCCATCGCTCTGAGACAGATCAGCTTCCAGGTTTCTCAGATAATCGGGCCCGCGCTGGGCGGGCTCGCGGTGGCGGGTTTCTCGCTGTCCGTCGTCTACGCGATCGATGCAGCCACGTTCATCATCGCGCTCCTCTCTCTTCGCGCGCTTCCGGCCTTCGAGCCCAGCGGGGAACGTCGTCCGGCGCTGGCCCTTCTGCGAGAGGGACTGAGGTTCAGCATCGGCCGCCCCTTGATCCGATCGGTGTTCCTGGTCGACCTCACCGCCATGGTCTTTGGGATGCCACGAGCCGTCTTTCCCGCGCTGGCCCGCGGGTTCGGGATCGGAGCCGGAGGTTTGGGCGTCCTCTATTCTGCGCCGGCCATCGGCGCGCTCATAGGGGCCTCGCTCAGCGGCTGGGTCGGAAGGATCGGCCGCCATGGGGCAGCCATCTTCATCGCCGCGGCTGCATGGGGAGCTTCGATCGCCGCTGCGGGGGTCTTCGGCGTGTCCTTCGTCCCGCTCCTTGCCTTCCTCGCGCTCGCTGGAGCCGCGGATGTCTTCAGCGCCGTATTCAGAGGAACGCTGGTCCAGGAGGCCACCCCGGACGAGTTCCGCGGAAGGGTCACGGCCGTCAACACCCTGGTTGTTGCAGGGGGTCCGCGTGTGGGGGACATCGAAGCGGGGTTCGCCGCATCGCTCTTCGGTGCGCGCGGATCTGTGATCGTCGGCGGCGTCGCATGCCTGATAGGGACCGGAGCCCTGTTCCTGACTTCTCCCGAACTGAGGAACTACGCGCGTAAGGTTGCCGGAAAGGGCGCCGGTCATGACAGGGGAGGAACCGAAGCGTGATGGACAATGCTGAGTTCGCCGGCAAGCACGTGGTGGTAACGGGAGCCGCTTCCGGGATCGGGGCCGCTATCGCCCGCGGCTTTGCGCGAGCGGGGGCCGCCGTCAGTTGCGTCGACGTGGACGGCGATGGTGCCGCGTCCGTGGCTCGAACGATCGCCGACGCCGCCGGAGATGGCGGCGGCACGGCTTCGTCGTTCTTCTGCGACGTCTCCGATCGCCCCGCGGTGCGGAGCCTCGTCGATCGCTGCGGCGCCACCGATATCCTCGTGTGCAGCGCCGGGGGATCGAGAGGGGAGTCGATCCCGTTCCTCGAGATGTCTCCCTCGGTGTGGCAGACGATGCTGACGAGGAACCTTGAGAGCGTGTTCGTTACCTGCCAGGAATTCGCGAGGGCGATGTCCACGACCGGCGGCGGCGCGATCGTGGTGGTCTCGTCCCAGTTGAGCGTGGTCGTGCGGAAGGGGATGGCGCACTACGTCGCGGCCAAGGGGGCAGTCAACCAGATGGTCAAGGCGATGGCCGTCGATCTCGCTCCACACGGGATCAGGGTCAACGCGCTCGCGCCGGGCCCAACGATGACGCCCGGCAACCGTGGGTTCTTCTCGCTCCCCGAGATCGAGGAGGCTCATCGCACGACGATCCCGATGGGCCGGGTGGGCGAGCCGGACGAGATGGCCGGCGCGGCGATGTATCTCGCATCTTCCGGTGCGTCGTTCACCACTGGTGCGATCCTCATGGTCGACGGAGGGTACACGATCATCTGATCCGGTCGTTGGTCTAGACGATCCTGTACGTCGGTTCTTTGCCCCCGAGGACGTCGACGATCGCCTGGGCCGCCTTCGTCTGTGACTCCTTGATCGCTTCGTCTGAGTAGAACGCGGTGTGTGGCGTTGCGATCAGCCCCGGCGCATCGGTGATCGACCCCGGTTCGGGCGGCTCGGTCGGGAAGACGTCGAGGCCCGCGCCTGAGAGTTTGCCAGAGCGCAGTGCAGACACGACCGCCTCCAGCTCCACGATCGGACCGCGGGCGGTATTGATCAGCACTGCGCCGTCTTTCATCTTGGAGACCGCGGCAGCATCGATCATCCCTTCCGTGTGCTCGTTGAGCGGAGTGTGGACCGAGATGACGTCAGAGGATGCAAGGAGCGCTTCGAGGGATGACGCCCGAGAGATCCCTGTGCCCTCGAGCGCATCATCGGAGAGGAACGGGTCGAAGGTTGCCACCCCCATCCCGAAGGCCGCCGCCCGGGTGGCTACGGCCCGCCCGATGTGCCCGAAGCCGACCAGTCCCAACCTGGCTCCCCGGAGCCTTCGGATAGGCCGTACCGACCCCACTCCCCAGTGACCGGACAGGACCGCTCCGTTGCCGGTCACTACTTTGCGCCACGCTGCCAGCAGGAGGGCGATCGTGTGGTCGGCGACCTCTTCGACGCAGTAGTCGGGGACGTTCGTTACGACCACTCCCTGCTCCTTGGCGGCAACGAGGTCGATGTTGTCGACGCCGATGCCGTAGCGAGACACGATCTTCAGATTCTCCAGTGCCCCTAGCGTGTCCTGGTCGAGTGCCGCGTAGGTAGTGAGGAGAGCGTCCGCGTCCTTCGCCTGCGCCCTGATGTTCTCGGGCGAGTGGTCCTCGAGGATCTCGAGGACGGCGTCGATCTCGGAGAAGATCGCTCGCTCGGTATCGGTGTCGGGGAATACCTGGTCGGTCAGGACGACTCGGTACGTCATCGGGCTCTCGCTTTCTGTGGCTTGAGGAACCGGTAGGAGAGGAAGAAAACGAATCCCGTATAGATCGCGCGCAACACGTCCCCATCCGTCTGGAGCGCGACGAACCCTCCGATAAGGACCCCGGCGATCCCACCCAGGATCAGTCTCTTCAACGTGGACGTATCGAACGTCACGAGTCCGAAGATCGTGATGATGCCGCCACCGACACCGAGCAACCCGGCCAGGAAACCGGTGGCTATGCCGGTCGCCGCGATCTTCCAGTTCACGCCTGAGTCTTGAGGGTGTCGAGGATGATGGTCGCGACCTCCTCGAACGGCATCAGCGCTTTGGTTTCAAGCGCGCGTTCCTTGATCTTCATGAGGATGTTTCTCAACTCGTCGTCCGAGGCGTCGAGCCCGAGCGCCTTCATGGCGAGGGTGACCGACGGGAGCCCGGAGCCTTTGCCGTAGACCACCCGGGCGGGAGGCTGTCCCACCACCTCCCAGTGATAGGGGAACAGCTCGGTCGGGTCATCGTCGATGCAGCGCTCGTACCAGCCGGCGATGATCCCCGACTCGACCTCGAACAGCCGCTCTCCAACCGCAGCCCGGTTGGAAGGGATCTGGTGTCCGGTTCGTTCCCTGACGAGACGAGACAGCGCGTAGAAGCTCTCGGTTACGAGCCCGTGCTCCACGTTGTAGAGCATGCTCAGCGCCAGCGCGAGATCCTCCATCGGCGTGTTCCCTGCGCGTTCGCCGACGCCAGTGACGGTCGTGTGGGCGACCTCGACACCGGACGCCATCGCCGCGATCGTATTGGCGACGCCGAGTCCGAAGTCGTCGTGGAAGTGTGCCTCGAGCCTGACCCCCGGAAGACGTTCCCTCACCTTCTTGACCCAAACCGGGATCGCGTTGGGAGCGACGCCCCCGAAGGTGTCGACCAGGGCGAGTGCATCCATGTGGCCCTCGGTGGCGACCCGCTCGACCATGTCGAGGTAGAAGTCGAACTCTGCTCTCGATGAGTCGATCGTGAAGAAGACCGTATCGAGGCCTGCTTCCTTGGCCGCCAGCGTTGCCTCGATCGAGAGGTTCACGGCTCGCTCGAGAGGCCACCCGTAGGCCTTGTCCATGATGTGCTGTGACGACGGGATCTCCACGACGACCCCGTCGACCCCGCAGTCCCTGGCACGATTGACGTCGTCCACCATGCAGCGAGCGAACGCGTAGATCTTCGGCCCGAGATCCAGCTGAACTATGTCCTTGATCGCGGCCTCGTCCTGCGGCGAGACCACCGGCATCCCGGCTTCGATGCGGTCAACTCCAGCTTCCGCAAGCTTCTTCGCGATCGCGACCTTGTCCTCACGGTTCAGCGCGATGCCGGCCTGCTGCTCGCCGTCTCTCAGCGTGACGTCGTGAAAGCTCACCCTCTCGGGGAAGTCGAGCCCTTCGCGGCTCTCCTCGAGGAAGTTCCAGGGAGAAGTGAACCAGCGGTTCTCCCTTTCCCAGGGGGTATCTGTCATCTAGTCCTCCCACCAGTAGTCGGGGTGCTCTACGAGGGTGGTGATGGCGTTCCCGGTATCGGTGATCACGAGGTTCTCTTCCAGCCTCACGGTCTGTTCGAGTCCGGGGTGCCCTGCGAAGGTCTCGATCGCGAAGTACATGTTGGGCTTGATCTCGGCGGGGTAGTCCATCGAGTAGGCGCGCGACACCCACATGCCTTCGTAGAGCGACAGCCCGATCGAGTGCGCGAACTGCTGGAGCGACACCGAGCCGAACTTGTCGTCGTCGTACACCGGGAACTTCCTGGCAACGTCTGCGGTGGTATTGCCCGGCTTCATCTCTGCGATCGCCGCGTACAGAGAGTCGTAGCACTCCTTGTAGAGGTCCTTCTCCTTCTGGGTCGGCTTCTTGTCGACCTTCCAGGACCTCACGAAGTCGATGAAGTAACCACCCGGGCCGATCGCGTTGATATCGACGATCACGTTGTCGCCCTGGCGGAAGATTTTGTCAGTGTGCCATCTCCGGTACGGCGAGGTGTTTCCCCCTGAAGCGCAGATGATGTCGTAGACGAAGTCGAAGCCCGAGCTGTATAGGTACTCGTTAACCTTGGCGGTGATCTCCGCTTCCTTGACCCCCGGCTTGGACCATTCCTTCATCGCCATCCACATCGCCGCATCCCCGTGGGCGGCCGAGATCTTGAGGCACTCGATCTCGTCGGGGGTCTTGATGACCCTCGCTCCCGACATCGCCGGCCACGCGTTGACGAGCTTGATCCCGCGCGCCTTCAGAGCCTCGTAAGCACGGAAGTCCATGACATCGATGCCGACCTTCCCGTCCTGGGCCCCGTTCTCCTTGAGCACGTCCATGATCGAGTCGGCCATCTTCTCGGCCATTACCTCCTCGGCGCCCTCGCCCCACTTCCACGTCATCGCGGGCCGCACCTCTTTCAGCCACGGAGCGTCGATCTCGGCACACACCTTGTCGGAGCCCACCGTCTCGAACAGGATCGGGTCTCCGTCCCGCGTCAGGACCGCGTAGCGGATGAAGATATTGTTCTTCCAGTTGCCCTGGTACACGGACGTGACGTAACGAACGTTCTCTCCGGTGAACAAGATGAGCGCGTCGATGTCGTGCTCCTGCATCGCCTGACGGGCGCGGGCTAGGCGGTCTTCACGCAGCCGGTTGAAGTCGACCCTGGCCTGCCAGTCGCTTCCCGTGGTTGAAAAGACCCGTCGGGGCGAGTACTCGTGCTTCCCTTCCAGGAATGGATGCTCCATGTTGTGTCCTCCTACTCGTCGTCCTGCGGGCTTTCCAAGATCTCTGCGTCCTTAATTGCGGCGACCCTCAGATGAGTCCTGACCGCGAGGTCCGCGGCATCCGGGTCGCCCGCCCTGCTTGCGTCCACGATCGCGGCGTGCTCGTCGTCGGCACGTTCATTGGGCGCTCTATGAGCCACGAACATGTGGATGTACACGCGCGAGGAGTCGCGCAGGCTCGAGATCATCGAGCACAGCCGGTTGCGCCCCGACACCGAGTACAGGCTCAGGTGGAAGCGATCGTTGAGCTCCATCCAGAGCTGGTCGTCCGCGCACTCGCGCATCTCATCGATCAACCCATCGAGGTCCTCGAGCAACGCTTCGGTGAGGTTGGGGATGGCAAGCCTGACCGCGAGAGCCTCGAGGTTCTCGCGGATCTCGTAGAACTCCCGAAGATCGGCGACCGAAGGTTGGAAGACGACCGCGCCGCGATGCCGGTCGATCTGGACGAGACCCTCAGCCTGGAGGAGGGCGAATGCCTCACGCACCGGGGTGGTGGAAACGCCGAGACGGGAGGCAACCTCGGACTGTCTCAGCCTCGAGTTGGCCGGCAACATGCCCCGCCGGATCTCGTCGCGCAGCACATCCACCACCGATTCGGTGGTGGTGCGCCGCTGGAGATCGTGTGCCACGGGGCCCCCAAGTAAGAATGGTGCGTGGATACATTAGATATAATGTACGATATGTCCGAGTCGTAAAGCGGTCAAATCGCGGGGTCAGGCGGGCATCTTGATGCCGAAGAGTTTGAGCGCGTTCGCGCCGCCGATGGCGGCTCGTTCGTCGTCGCTCGCCGAACGGTGTAGGCGCCCCATGGGATCGGCGTCGGCCATGTCGAAGGGAAGATCGGTCCCCATCAGGATCCGCTTCGAGCCGACGAAATTGATCAGCCACCTCAAGGCGGCGTCGCTATGGGTGATCGTGTCGAAGTAGAAGCGATCGAGCAGTTCGCTCGGCGCCCGGTGCAGACGCGCCTTCGGTTCCTCTCTGACCTTCCATCCGTGATCGAGCCTACCTATCTGGTAGGGGAGGAACCCGCCGGCGTGTACCAGGATGAAGTCGAGCTTGGTGAAGCGTTCCAGCACGCCCGAGAAGATGAGCCGCGACGCGGCCAACGCGGTATCGAGCGGGTTCACGAAGATGTTGGTCAAGTAGTAGTCCTCGTAGCCCTTCTTCACCCCGACGTAATACGGGTGAAGCATCAGCGGCACGGCGAGCTCGACGGCCGCCTCCCACAATGGCTGGAACGAAGGGTCGTCGAGCGTCACTCCCTCTACGTTGGTGCCGATCTCGGCCCCCCGCAGCCCGAGTTCACGGACCGCGCGGCGGAGCTCCTGGGCGGCCTCATCGGGGTCCTGCATCGGAAGCGTAGCCAGCCCTTCCAGCCGGCCCCCGGATGCTGCGCAGGCTTCCGCCAGGGCCTCATTGGACATGCGCGAGAACGCTGCGGCCTCGGATGCGTCGATCCAGTAGTAGAAGAGCGTGGGGGAGAGCGACATGATCGAGCGATCGATCCCCCTCGAGTCCATGTCGGCGAACTTCGCGCTGCCGCCGAGGAATTCCTCCTGTACCGGGTAGCCGAAGCCCTCGTCGTGCTCGACCCACGGGACCCCGTCCCGGTGGCTGACCGTTGCCCCCCAGGCCCGGTTGCGGTTGGCCTCTTCGAGGAATACCGGTGGAAAGAAATGGGTGTGGACATCCACTATGGGGCCCGTCGTTGTGGGGTTGCTCACGTCTCTTTCGTTCCTCCAATCGGATGTCGCCCCGCCCTGCGGGCGGAAACAAATACAATATACAGTGCCTTCCCTAGGACCGAGTGCCGCGACCAAAACCGTTTGCGGACTTTGGAAAAACTTACATGAATGCGATTCCGTTGGCGGCTCTTCTTGTGGCCGGCCAGGGCCCACAGGTCCGCTCGCGTGCTCCGCATTACGCGGCGCGGGGTTGTCGCTCGCCCCAGCGCCGGCCCGACGCGGAGCGCACGAGCGCCCGCTCCTTCCGCTGGGCTTTAAGATGGCCGGGTGACGTAGATCGTCTCATCGTGGGGGCGACCGCTGGATCCTTCTGGCTATCGTCTGTCTCACGGCCGCGGTTCTGGCCCGGCGTTCGAGCCGCATCAGTCCTACGCCGGCTGGTCCTGGTGCTCCTGTCCATCGATGAAGCCGATCAGGTTTCGGATGGTCGACTCGATGTGCTTGGTGATCGCTTCACGGGCTCGGTCGTGGTCTCTCGCGATACAGGCATCGAGGATCTCTTGGTGCTCATCGTTCGAGCGATGATCGACGTCCTGGTGCGCGATCAAGAGATGGATGTAGGCGCTCGCTGACTGACGAAGCCCTTCGATCATCCGTACCAGGCGGGGGAGCCCCGAGGTCTCGTAGATCTTTAGGTGGAAGAGGTTGTTGAGTTCGACCCAGGCATCCTCGTCTTCCGTCCGGCGCATCTCGTCGATGATCTCTTGTAACTCGATGAGTTGTGCTTGCGTGAGCCGATCCATCGCTTTGTCCACCGCCAGGGCCTCGAGCGTTCCTCTGATCTCGTAGCTCTCGGTGAGGTCTTGAACCGTCGGACGGAACACCAGCGCACCCTTGTGCGGGTCGATCCGCACAAGGCCCTCGGCCTGAAGGAGGGCGAAGGCCTCCCGGACCGGCGTCGTGCTGACCCCATATTTCTTTGCGATCTCGCTTTGACGGAGTCTCTCTCCGGGCTGTAGTTCTCCGACCCGGATGTCTCTGCGCAGCAGATCCGCAACGCTTTCGGAGGTGGTTGTACGCCTTAGATGTTCGGCCACAAGGTGTCCTTTGGTGGGTGCAAGGATTGTTGGAACCCTACCAGCGGACACCTCCCCGAACCCGAATCTGACACTGTGCCGAATATCGGCAAAGATGATTGACCTGGATCGATAGAGGGGACATCGTCCTCATCCACACCGGTTACCACCGTTATTACCCGGAGAACTGGATGGACCGGGGCGAGGTCGATGAGACCAAGTACTTCATCCGCCATCCGGGCCCCACCCGCGCGTTCGCCGAATGGGTGCTTGATCGGGGCATCAGGTATCTGGGGGTGGATGTGTCGGCCGCAGACCATCCGATGAACACGGTCATCCGTAAGATTCGTGCGGACGAGGCCGAAGACGCTGAGGCAAAGATTGGCCCTCTCGACGACATCTTCCCTAAGGCCGACTGCCAGATCATGCTCACGTATCTGTTCCCGCACGACATTGTGCACGTCGAGAATCTCGGGGGCCAGATCGACGAGGTCCTCGATCAGAAGGTTTGGTTCGGCTGCTTCCCGTGGCGTTTCCAGGGCGGCGAAGCCGCGTTCTGCCGGGCGGTCGCCTGGGTCGACTGACACCGAACCCGGGTTCAACGAATCCTCGATGTTGAGAGTGGTTGCGGCGGTGAAGCATCTGGAGCGCATCTCGACGGTGGTTCTCTACGGGAGCTACGCGACGACGGTCCGCAAGGACGACTGCCCCTGGGCCCCTTCGCCGGAGGAGCGGGAGCAGGAGGTCGAGCTGCCTGCTGATGCACTGCACCGGCGATCTGAACGTCCCCGTGCAGAACGGCCGTTACATCGCGTCGAAGATCCCCGACGCGCGCTACGTCGAGTTCGGTGGCTCGGAGCATGTCCCTTTCCTCGGTGACTGGGACACGATCGCAGGTGAGATCGAAGAGTTCCTCACCGGTCATCGGAAGCCGAGAGGGAACGAGCGCGTCCTCGCGACGATCGTTTTCACGGACATCGTGTCCTCCGCGTTGCTGGACGACTACGACCGCGCCGTGAGGGAAGAGACGGAACGCTACGGAGGACGCCTCGTGAAGGTCACCGGGGACGGTTCGCTGGTATCGTTCGACTCTCCCGGACGTGCGATCCGCAGAGCGGAGGCAACGATCGTCGCGATGAACCGCCTGGGTATCGAGATCAGGATCGGCGTCCACACGGGCGAGGTCGAGGTTCGTGGAGACGACGTTGGTGGTATCGCCGTGCACATCGGGGCTCGGTGATGGCCGCGGCTCGGCCCGGGAAGTGCTCGTCTCGGCCGCCGTTACCCCGCTGGTGACCGGTCGAACATCACTTTCGAGGACTGGGGCCCGCACGATCAAGGGTGTCGAAGGAGAGTGGAACCTCTTCGCGGTGGGGTAGGAATGGATAGCTGGGTCTGTCAGACTTCGGACAGCCGGCGACACTTGGCAAATGCGACGCGCTGTCGCATGATTTTCGGTACGTCCACAACCATCGGGAGGATGGCAATGGCCAGCAAGGACAAAGGCGGCAAGGCCGCCAAGAAGGTGCCCCAAAAGAGCATGAAGGAGAAGCGCCAGGCCAAGAAGGCGAAGAAAGAGAAGTAAAGCCGCTCATATCCGCCCATATGTTGTCCTCGGCGAGAGAACGAGGTTCGGATCCGGTGTGAGGAGACCGGTGTGAGGGAAGAAGTCACTCGCCGTGACCCTTGCCGATGACTGCACGCTGCTTGACCACCCGGTTCTGCTCTACGAGTCCCTGGAGCACTTCCTCCGGGTGATGGTGCCGTTCGTCAAGGAGGGCATCGATAACGGCGAGGTGACCTTCGTTGCGGCCCGGGGCGACTACCTGCCTGCGCTCAGAGAGAAACTGGGGGAGGGGGCAGACAAGGCTCGGCTCGCGGACACCTTCGAGTGGTATCCGCATCCCGCGACGAGGCTCCGAGCGTTCAACGAGCTGATTCGTGATGAGCTCGCCGCTGGCGCCACGCGCTTCCGTCTTGCCGGGGAACCGGTGTGGCCGTCCGATTCTCCCGCCCAGACCCGGGAATGGCAGCGGTACGAGTCGGTGCTGAACTCGGTGCTCCGCCCGTACCCCGTGAGCCTCATGTGCCTCTACGACGCCGGCACGCTCGAGCCCTCGATCCTCGAAACCGCGCTGCGGACCCATCCGACCAGCTCCGTCGACGGAACCCGCGCGGTGAACGACGAGTTCAGGGAACCGGATGAGTTCCTGTTCGAGTGGCAGCACGATCTGGCGTCCATGCCGGCTTCGGCGATAACGATCCCCGAGGTGCCCGATGTCGCCACAGGCCGCCATTTCCTGGAGGATCACGCCGTTAGCTGGGGGGTCGGGCTCGACGAGGCGATGGACCTCAGCACGGCGGCCAACGAGATCCTCACGAACTCGTTCTTGTATGCGACCCGGCCGTCGCTGTCGGCATGGGTGCAAGGGCAGCACTTCGTCTGCCAGATCGAGGATCATGGCGCCGGGCTCCTCGATCCGATCGCGAGCTACCGTCCGCCTTTGGATGCCAGTCAGAACGGCAGAGGGTTGTGGATGGCCCGCCAGCTCGTCGACCTCCTCCAGATCGTCGGGGGCCCGACCGGGACTACCGTTCGGCTCCACGTAAGGAGGATCTGAGCCGGAAGATCGGTCGAGGGTCCTTGGTTTTCGATCCTCCTGCTAATAGCCTCACGCGGTGCGCGCCGGGCGTCTGATATCGATCACCACCGCGGGTCTACTGATGTTCAGTCCCAGCGCGCTGGCGGCTCCGTCGATCGAGGAGACCGTCGAGATGATGACACTGCGCGAGAAGATCGGGCAACTGGTGATGTTCGCCGTGGGCGGCAAGAACCTGACGATGTCCGAGAGGAAGCAGGTAGCTCGCTACCACCTCGGCGGTGTCATCCTCTTCGCCAAGAACTACGACGATCGCGCCCAGTTGAAGGGACTGAACCGGCAGATCCAGAAGGCCGTCCAGCGCGGCAATGACTTCAAGATCGGTGCCCTGATCTCGGCGGATCAGGAAGGCGGAGTGGTCAAGCGTTTCCCGGACATGCCCCCGGCATACTCGGCCCCGCGCATGGGCGCCATCGGGAGTACCTCGGTGGCGCGCAGCCAGGGGAAGAAGACGGCGAAAGCCCTGAAACAGAGCGGCGTCAACATCGACCTCGCTCCGGTGGCCGATCTCGACATCGGCCCGAGTCACGTGATGGCCGCCCGGAGCTTTGGAGAGAATCGCTACCTGGTGGCCCGTCTCGCGGATGCCTTCGGTCGTGGGTTACAGGATAAGAGGGTAGCCGCGGCCGCCAAGCACTTCCCCGGTTTCGGAGGGGCCTCGATGAACTCCGACGACGGCGCCGCCTACGTCCGGAGATCGAGGTGGCAGTTGCACCACATCGACGCGGTCCCGTTCCACCGGATGATCGATCGCGGCATCCGGATGATGATGGTCTCTCACGGGATGTACGTGAACGATGGCGGCAAGAAACCGGCGTCGCTCAGCCACTACATCACCACGGACCGCTTGCGCGACGAGTTCGGTTTCAAAGGCGTGGCGATCAGCGACGACCTCGTCTCGGTCGCGTGGCGCTTCGGAGGCGATACCCCGAGAGCCTGCAAGGCGACGGTCCGGGCGGGGATGGACATCGCGCTGCTCACGGGGACGGTGAGCATGGCGCAGGCGTGCGCCCAGAGGATCTACAAGGCCGCGAGGAACGGGGATATCCGCAAGCAGCGGATCGACGACGCGGTGAAGAGGGTGCTCAAGCTCAAGGCGTGGCTGAGGGTCTTCGATCCGGGTGAGTAGTTGAGTTGGACATCGCCCCCGTGCTTCGATTGATGGATAGATCGGGCAACGAATGGAGGGACCCGTGCCGCGTCACGACGCAACCACCTGGAAGCTCCCCAAGGGCTACGAGGGAGCCGTCGGTAACGCGAACATCGAGATCGAGGTGCGTCAGAGCCGGAAACCGGTGAAGGCCCACGGCGTGCAGCAACGCAAGCGTAAGAGCGAGCTGCTCGGCCATCTATTGATCTCGAAGGGCGGCATCGAGTGGCGTCCCCGCGCCGGCAAGAAGCTGGTGGCCATGAGCTGGGAGAAGTTCGCCGATCAGATGGACGAGGCCAGATAAGCTGCTCACGTGGGGCACATCGACGACAAAGACTTCATCGAGAGCGGCCTGCTGGCGCGCGGCAAGATAACCGAGTGCCGGCAGTGGTGGGCGCTGTCGACTGGAACCCAGAACCAGGTGCACGCCGTCGTCTGCAAGCTCACCGTCGAGGTCGAGCTCGAGGACAGGCCCGTTTACACAGCTGAGTGCAAGTACGAGATTCCGATGCCGTACCTGCCGCCCGGTGCGAACCTTCCGGCCAAGCGCCGGGGCGACATCGACGATGGAGTGAGCATCGACTGGGCCTTCGCCCTCAAAGACCGCTAGCTCGCGGCGCCCCTGCGGGGTGCGGTTAGCCTTGCCGGTGATGATCTACACGCTCGAGGACGAGCCCGTTCTGCAGAACCCCGTGATGGTCTCTGCGCTGTCCGGCTG
>JBKJZQ010000123.1:0-8961 GCA_046715095.1 Actinomycetota bacterium
CCAGGGAGTTCGTCGACCGCGAGATCGTGCCGTTCGCCACCGAGTGGGACCGCACGGAGACGATGGACAAGAGCATCGTAGGAAAGCTGGCAGAGGTGGGGTTCCTCGGGGCACCACTCCCGGAGGAATACGGCGGGATGGGTATCGACAACGTCTCTTACTGCTGCATCGTCGAGGAGCTAGGCCGATCTGACTCGTCCGTCCGGGGCGTCGTGTCCGTGAACGTGGGCCTCGTCGCCAAGACGATCCTCAAATGGGGAACCGACGAACAGAAGAAAGAGTGGATCCCCCAGCTATGTAGTGGCGAGAAGTTGGGCTGCTACGGGTTGACCGAGCCGCACTCGGGGTCGGACGCCGCGAGTCTCAAGACGAAAGCGAAGCGGGACGGTAGTGACTGGATCCTTAGCGGTTCCAAGATGTTCATCACTAACGGAACGTGGGCCGGTGTCGCATTGATCTTCGCCCGCACGGGTGACGACAGCGCACGCGGCATCTCGGCCTTCCTGGTGCCGACCGACTCTCCCGGATACAGCTCACACAAAGTCACGGGCAAGCTCGGCCTCCGAGCGCAAGACACGGGCGAACTCGTATTAGAGAACGTCCGGGTTCCCGATGCATATCGCTTAGGGGATGAGGGCTCGGGATTCAAGGTCGCGATGTCTGCCCTCGACAACGGCCGCATGTCTCTGGCATCCGGATGCGTCGGCATCGCCCAGGGATGCCTCGAGGCATCGGTGGCATACGCGAAGGAGCGCGAGACGTTCGGCGGACCGATCGCCCGCTATCAGTTGATCCAGGAACTCCTGGCCGACATGGCGGTTGAAACCGAGGCCGCGCGCCTACTCGTCTGGAAGGTCGCGGCGCTGGCCGACGCCGGCGACAACCACACGCTCGAGTCTTCGCACGCCAAGTACTTCGCCTCGGAGGTGGCCGTGCGCGCCGCTAACGCCGCGGTCCAGATCTTCGGCGGTTACGGTTATATCGACGAGTACCCCGTGGGCAAGTACCTGCGGGATGCGCGCGTGACCACGCTCTACGAAGGAACCTCACAGATCCAGAAGCTGATCATCGGCAGAGCCCTGACCGGAGAGAACGCGTTCAGCTAGCGGCCGAGACGTCCCTCTCGGCTCCCCCGGACATCCTCCCGAAAAACGCGACCATCTGGTCCACGGTCCGGTCGGGGTGCTCGATCTGGGGGACGTGGCCGCAGTCGTCCCAGACCTTGACCTGAGCCGCCGGCAACTCGCTCTGTACCCGGCCGCCGAAGCGCGGTGTGATCAGCACGTCCTTGCCTCCGTAGATGAAGAGCGCCGGGGTGGCCATCAACCGGAGGCGGGCCCAGAACCCCTGCTCTCCGAACGGTTCGTCGAGGTAGATGTTGCGGGCCGCCGCGAAGAACGCCATCCGGGAACGAGGAGATCGCCACGACAAGAGGAAGTCGTCGGCGGCCGCCTCGTACCACTCTTGCGGAAGCACGTCGGGATCGCCGAACAGCTGACGGATACTCGAGATCACTTGCGCCCTGGGGATGCGCAGGGTGAAGAAACCCAGTTCCGGACGCGCCACCTTGACGAGCCACAGAGCCCGGCGCCGCGAGAACGCGGCGGCCGGGCACAGGCACGCGATCGCTTGCACCCGATCGGGCTCGAGCATCGCGATCTCCATCGCCACCCGTCCGCCCATCGAGTTGCCAGCTAACAACACGGAGTCGTATCCCAGGACGTCGAAGAACTCGACCATCGACGAGGCCAGGAACTCCGCGTCGTACCGGGCACGCGGTTTGGTGGAGGCGCCGAACCCCGGAAGGTCCACGGCTATCACCCTGTAGTGCCGCGCCAGCTCGGGGACGACGGTCAACCACGACGACTTGGTTGCCCCGAGGCCGTGCATCAGCACGAGGGGCTGCGCCTCCGGGTCACCCGCGAACAGGGCCGAAACCTTGGCCCGGCCGACCGGCACCATCTCGATCGAATACTCGAGACCCCCGGCATCGGGACGAGAAAACATGGTCTCGAAACGGAGGGCCTTCTCGATGCTCCCGCGGACATTGAGCTCGCCCTTCGAGAAGGCTTCGACCCCGGAGAGCTTCCCTTCGTACATCTCTCTCCACACGCCGGCCGGCGCGAAGATCTCGGCATCCGGTTTGCCCGCGGGTTTACCCACCTCACACCTATCCCCGCTGATCACGACATCGCGCGGGAACGCGCGTCCGACGTGAAGGCGCCACCGGCCTTCGGGATGCTCCGTTCCTGCCGCAGAGAACCGGCGCGTCAATCCATCGATCAGCGCGCCGGTGCTGTCGCCCCCCATGGCCATCACCCTACCCGTAGGTGATCCCGCCGAGCGTGCTATCTGACGGGTCGCGTCAGTCGGACAGGAGCTCGGCTGCGAGCGCGCGGCGCTGAGCCGAGGGGTGTCCGTCGAACGACTCGATCCACTCCGCACGCTTGTAGTAGCGGTGAAGGATGTGCTCCCACGTGAACCCGATGCCACCGTGCACCTGGATCGAGCGCTCGCAGGCGGCCACCGCGGAGGTCGCAGCTTGGGCCTTCGCCGCCAGGGCGGCGCGCTCGGCATTGTCGTCGCCGGTCGCGACGCACCACGCCGCCCAGTAAGCGAGCGAGCGCGACAGCTCGGTATCCATATAGGTGTTCGAGACCTGGTGAGACACGCCCTGGTAGGCACCGATCGGCTTCCCGAACTGCTCGCGCGTCTTCACGTGCTCCTGGGCGAGTTCGAGGGCTCGCTGCGCGATGCCGACCGCCTCGAGGGCGAGCGATACATATGCGCGGAGCCTGATCCCGGCGATGACCGCGGCCGCTTCGCCCGGGGCGACCAGGAGCGTCGCCGGGGAGCCGGCCAGATGCAAGGCTCCCAAACGCCTGGTGGTGTCGACCGTGGTTCCGGGAGCCGCGTCGACGCCCGTGAGGAACAGGCCGAGACCACCCGGCACGCTCGCGACGACGACCGCGTGACCGACCGAGTTCAGGTCGGGAACGAGGACCTTCTCACCCGTCAGCGTCCATCGATCCCCCGAGCCTTCTGCCTTCGTCCTGCACGAACCGAGGTCGTCGAAGGTGAGTGGTCCCCCGGGCTCGGCCCACGCGAACGTGACCGCTGCGTCTCCGACGACGACCCTCTGGAGGATCTCGCCGCGCAGCGCGGGCAACGCGAGGCCGACGGTCGAGAAGTAAGGACCGGGATAGAGGCCGTAACCGGTCTCCTCGAAGAGAACGGCTTCCTCGAGAAAGCCCATCCCCGCGCCGCCATCGTCCTCGGAGACCGACAACCCCGTCCACCCCAACTCCGCTATCTGCTTCCACGAGGACGGGTCCCAGCCGGCGTCCGACTGCGCGAGCTCGGCGACCCGCTCGGCCGAGAACCGCTTCGACAGGAACTGCCTGGCCCCCTGCCGCAGCATCTCCTGCTCTTCTGAGAATGCGAAGTCCATTATTTCCTCCGCAGGTCGTCGAGAAGACCTGCATCCGTATGATGTGCACTCAACTTCGCGGGCGTCATCGGCTCTTGGGGAGGCCGAGGACGCGTTCTGCGACGATGTTGCGGAGTACCTCCGAGGTTCCGGCCTCGATCGTGTTCCCCCGGGAGCGCAGCTGGTGGTACTGCCAGAAGCCGTTCCACACGCCGTCGTCGCCGTCGAGCTGAGCCTGGGGGCCGAGGATCTCGAGGGCCAGTTTGGTGAGGCGCTGGTTCGACTCGGACCAGTGGAGCTTGGCAATCGAGCCCTCGGGACCCGGGACGCCGGTCTTCATCAGTCCGGTCAGCGCGCGGTAGTTGGTGAACCGGAGCGCCTGCAGCTCGATCCACTGCTGCGCGAGCCGGTCCCTCACGAGCGGATCGTCGGCCGCCCACGAACTTGTCTGTTCTGCGTCTCGTCGAGACGACCCGCCTGTCTGTTCTGCGTCCCGTCGAGACGACCCGCCTGTCCGCTTCGTTTCCTTGGCGAGGGCGATGAGCTTCCGCATCTGGATCTCGAGTCTGGCCGTCAGCGCGAACCCGAGTGTGCCGCGCTCGTGCATCAGGGTGGTCATCCCGACTCCCCAGCCCCCGTTGATCTCTCCGAGCACGTTGTCGACCGGAACCCTGACGTCGGTGAAGAAGATCTCGTTGAACTCGGGATCGCCGGTGATCTGGCGGAGCGGACGAACCTCGATTCCGGGCGAGTGCATGTCGACGAGCATGTAGGTGATGCCCTTGTGCTTCGGGGCATCGGTATCGGTGCGGGTCATGAGGATGCACCAGTCGGCGATATGCGCGAACGACGACCACACCTTCTGTCCGGAGATCACGAACTGATCCCCGTCCCGGACCGCTTTCGTGCGCAGCGATGCCAGGTCCGATCCACTGCCCGGCTCCGAGAACCCCTGGCACCACACGTCTTCCCCCGAGAGGATCTTCGAAAGGTGCTTCTGCTTCTGCTCGTCGGTTCCGTGGACGATGATCGTTGGACCGGCCATCCCGAGGCCGATGACCCCGATGTGTTCCGGCGTTTCCGCTCGGGCCGTCTCCTCGAGGAAGATCGCCTGGTGGGTGTAGGGCGCGCCGGCGCCTCCGTACTCCTTGGGCCACGTCAGCCCCGCGTAGCCGCCGTCATAGAGCTTCTTGCTCCAGGCGCGCGACACCTCTTCTTCGTCGCGTCCCGCGGAATGCTTGCGCTCGGTCCACCCCTCGGGCAGGTTGGCGTCGATCCACCGCCGGAGCTCGGCCCTGAAGGTCGCCTCTTCGGGCGTGTCTCTGAAGTCCATCGGGGCATCTTCCTTCCGGGTCGCCGGGCAAGGCAAGGGACAGATGTCGTGAGCCGCACAGCACTCTTCGGTCCTCGGGGCGCAAACCCTATAGACGTTAGCGGCTCCGGCGCGGACAATGCCCCTTCCGGCAGGAGCTGTTCGTCTCGACAAACGGCCAAACAGGAATGAGCGCGCTCCCGAGCGAATAGGTCGGGTGACGGGTAGGCTTGCTTTGGATGGCATGGTGCGTCGCGGGGCGGGCAACGACGAAGCCGGAACCTTGGGGGAGATATGTCGGATTACGAGGTCGAGATCAGCATCCGTGAGCTCACGAAGTCCTTCGGGGCGCAAACGGTGCTCGAGGACATCACTTTCGACGTTCCGAAAGGGAAGATCACGGTCGTCCTAGGCCCCTCGGGGACGGGTAAGTCCGTCTTCCTCAAGCACCTCGTGGGGCTTCTGAAGCCGGACCGGGGCGAGATCTGGATCGGCGACAAGAACGTCCCTGCGCTGAACGAGAAAGAGATGTACGAGGTCCGTCGCAAGTTCGGTGTCCTCTTCCAGGACGGTGCGCTCTTCGGCTCGATGAACATCTACGACAACGTCGCCTTCCCGCTGCGCGAGCACACCAAGAAGAAGGAAAGCGAGATCAACGATATCTGTTCGGAGAAGCTCCAGATGGTAGGTCTCGTCGGCGCGGAGAAGAAGCTTCCCGGCGAGATCTCCGGAGGGATGAAAAAGCGCGCCGGCCTGGCGCGGGCCCTTGTCCTCGACCCTGAGATCGTCCTTTTCGACGAGCCCGACTCCGGACTGGACCCGGTTCGCACGGCGTTCCTCAACGAGCTGATCATGGACCTCAACAAGCAACTGAAGGCGACCTTCATGGTCGTCACCCACGACATCTCCACCGCGAAGAACATCTCGGACTACATCGGGATGCTCTACCGCAGGAACCTCGTGAGGTTCGGGCCGGCCAGCGAGATGTTCGAATCCGACATCCCGGTCGTCAGGCAGTTCCTCTCCGGCTCGACCGAGGGACCCATCGGGATGTCCGAAGAGAAGGACCAGACCAAAGCGGCCAAGAGCTCCTCGGGTATGACGGCGGCGGAAGTCGAGGAGATGGAGCGGGCGGCGGGCGCCCCCGTGGAGGGGGAGCGACCGGGGCGACCGGGAGCAGAAGAGGCCACCACAGAGCAAGGCCGATAGGGAGCCTTAATTGGCCAAGCCGGTGCGGACGCTCGTCGTAGAGACGGGCAACATGTTCGCCATCACGCTCGAGGCTCTGCGCGTGATGTGGAAGCCGCCGTACCCGTGGCGAGAGTTCGTCCGCCAGTCCTGGTTCATCGCGAGCGTCGCGATGTTCCCCGCGGTGCTCGTGTCAATCGCGTTCGGGGCAACCATCGCTCTCCAGGTCGGCAACGTCGCCCGTCAACTCGGGGCCGAGTCCCAGACCGGTGCAGCGATGGTCCTGGCGGTGGTGCGCGAAGCGGCCCCGATCGTTGCCGCCCTTCTGATCGCCGGTGCCGGTGGTTCCGCCATGTGCGCCGACATCGGTTCGCGCAAGATCAGGGACGAGATCGACGCTATGCAGGTCCTGGCGGTGGATCCGATCGCGACCCTGGTGGTTCCCCGGATCTGGGCGGCGGTCTTCGTCGCGATGTTGCTCGACGGCTTCGTGTCGGTGGCCGGGATCGCAGGCGGTTACTTCTTCAACGTGATCATCCAGGAAGGCACACCCGGCGCGTATCTCGCCTCGTTCAGCCTCCTGGCCCAGACCGCCGACCTGACGGTCGCCATCATCAAGGCCGGGATCTTCGGCTTGATCGCGGCGATGGTCGCGGTCTACTTCGGGTTCTACGCCAGGGGTGGACCCAAGGGTGTCGGTGACGCCGTCAACCGGGCCGTCGTCGTCACCTTCATGCTGGTGTTCTTCGCGAATTTCATCCTGACCGCCCTCTACTTCGCGATCGTGCCGCAGAAGTTCGGGTGATGTGATGGCACAGGCAGGTGGACTTCTCCAGCGAACGATCTCCCTGCCGCGCCGGGCCGCGGGCCGCGTCGTCAACGGTCTCGAGAACCTCGGCGGGCAGCTGGGCTTCATGGGCAAATCGCTCGGCGACACGATCTTCGCCACCAAGCATGTCGGTGAGATCGCGCGTCTGATCTCCGAGATCACCCTGGGAGCCGGAGCCCTGATCGTGGGCGCAGGAACGGCCGGCGTCATCTTCTTCATGTCGTTCTTCACCGGCACGCAGGTCGGGCTCGAGGGGTTCAAAGGCCTCCAGCTCATAGGTGCCGAGGCGTTCACCGGTTTCCTGGCGGCGTTCGCCAACACCCGTGAGATCACCCCGCTGATCGCGGGGGTCACCCTCGCGGCCCAGGTGGGTGCGGGATTCACCGCGGAGTTGGGGGCGATGCGCGTCAACGAGGAGATCGATGCCCTTGAGGTCATGGGGGTCCGCCCCGTGCCCTACCTCGTCTCCACGAGGGTCATCGCTCTGGTAACCGCGGTCATCCCCCTCTACCTGATCGCGCTGTTCGCCTCGTATTTCGCAACCCAGGTGGTGGTCGTCGATCTTCTCGGCTTGTCCCGCGGCACCTATGACCACTACTTCACCTTGTTCCTTCCGCCGATCGACGTCCTCTATTCGCTGATCAAGGCGGTCATCTTCGCGGTGACGGTCGCGTTGATCCATTGCTATTACGGGTTCCACGCCACCGGCGGTCCGGCGGGCGTCGGCATCGCGGTCGGCAAGGCGATCCGGGCCTCGATCGTGGCGGTCAACATCCTGAACCTCGTGCTCTCGGCCTTCATGTGGGGGGTCACCGACACCATCAGAATCGCGGGGTAAAGCACTTTGAGGAGTTTTCCGTGCGCCCCACCGCACTGTAGGCACCTCAAAGGTGGTTTGCGTGCGAGTCACTCGCAGGGAGGGGCAACGCAGCACACGCTCAGAAGCCGGTCGTCTCGACGACCGGCAGAACAGACAGGGCGGCTTGGACTACTTGGGACGACTCGGGGAAGGAACTGCTCCACTTACGTAGAAGCGTCACTGTAGGTACGGGCACATTGTCCGTCTACGGGGCGGAACGAGCGGGGGGACGTACGATCGCAGCACCAGGCGCAGCGCTTAAGCGGAAGACCTTCGGATCCCTCGAGGAAGCCGGCAAGATGTTCTCTATCGGCCTCGAGGCGCTCCACACGTCTTTCCGTCGCCCCTGGCCCCTTCAGGAGTTCCTGAACCAGGCGTGGTTCCTGATGAAGGTAACCACCCTGCCCGTGATCCTGATCTCGATCCCCTTCGGGATGATCATCTCGCTCCACGTCGGGTCGTTCTTGAGAGATCTCGGAGCCGAGGCGCACATGGGTGCGGCGATGGTCCTGGCGGTCGTCCGCGAGGAAGCCCCGGTGGCCACCGCCCTATTGATCGCCGGCGTCGGCGGATCCGCTATGTGCGCCGACCTCGGCAGCCGCCGCATCCGGGACGAGATCGACGCGATGGAGGTCCTCGGGATCGACACCGTTCACCGGCTGATCATGCCTCGCATCTTTGCAGCGGCGATGGTCGCGGTGTTGCTCGACGCGATCGTCTCGATCGCGGGGATCGGCGGAGGGTGGTTCTTCGCCATCGTCGTCCAGCATGGGACGACCTCTTCGTACTTCGGCTCGTTCAACGAACTGTCTCAGCTCGCCGACCTCTTCATGGCGCTAATGAAGGCGGTGGTCTTCGGCTACGTCGCGGGGACCGTGGCTTGCTACAAGGGGTTCTTCGCCAAGGGCGGGCCGAAGGGTGTCGGCGAGGCCGTTAACCAGGCCGTCGTGATCACCTTCATCTTTCTCTTCTTCCTGAACTTCATCTTCACGGCGCTCTACTTCAACTTCGTTCCACAGAAACTCTAAGAGCAAGAAGGGCAAATATGGCAGGCAGAGTGGTGGCGAGGCAGCGGTTCCGGCTCTTCGGACGCGCCGTTCGCCAGACCGCGAAGCCCTTCGAGGAGATCGAGAAGCAGTTCCGCTTCTATGCCAGCGTCTCGAAAGCTATGCCGGCGGCCCTGCACTACCGCGGACAGATCCTCAACCTGGTCTCCGACATAACGATCGGGGCCGGGGCGATCATCTTCGGCGCCGGGATGTTCTTCGTGATCTTCTCGATGTCCTTCTTCACCGGTACGCAGGTCGGACTCGAGGGTTTCCAGGGTCTCCAGCAGATCGGCG
>JBKJZQ010000124.1:0-3782 GCA_046715095.1 Actinomycetota bacterium
ATCCACCTGGCCAACGGCCAATTCTTCGCGCTGTTCTACGCATCCGGCTTCGCGCTCCTCGGTCAGGCGACATGGTGGCTCGGCGCACTATTCGGGGCCCTCCACGGGGTCGCCGCTCTCACGTTGATCATCCCGGTCCTACCCGGGATCCATCCACGGATGGCGTCCGACCGAACGGGCCCAGAGAAGGACACGGTGCTCGAACCCCCCGGGCTCCTCGGCCTGAACTACGGCCGCGCCACCGCTCTGGTTACGCTCCTGGCTCACGTTCTCTTCGGAAGCCTCCTGGGGATCTTCCTTACTCCCTGAACCAGGCGGCCGTGCCTCTATCCGGGAGCTTTCCACAGCGGGTAGTCGATGCCGGCCAGGCGGTTGATGACGATGCCCTGGAGCACCAGCAGGACCACGGCCAGCATCAAGAAGGCCTGTTGGGAAGGTCGCGGCAAGATGCCCAGGCTGATGATCAGGGTGGTGGCTCCGGCCGGAGGGTGGGGGGCCAGCAGCCAGGCCATGAAGCCGGAGGTTAGGGCGAGGGACAACGCCGCCGCTCCCACGCGCGCCCAGGTCACGCCCTCGGCGAGCGCCGGCCCCCGTTCGGTCAGACCGAAGATGACGAGCGAGACGTAGCCGGACAGCACACCTATCAGGTGGCCGATGATTGTGTTCCTCGGTGAGGCAACCGGTGCACGGGGCGTGTAGAAGAGCAAGAAGGCGGTGGGCCCGAGGGACGGGAAGACTAACGGCTGACCCGTGATGACGGCGGCGGCGGACATGACGGCGATCGAGATGAGCCCGTTGAAGAAAGCGAAGAAGCCGAGCATGAGGCGCGTGCCGTACCGCTCGGTTAGCGCCGGTAACCGGAAACGTCGCAGCAGCCCGCGGAGCACATCCGCCATCTCGCCCCCGATGGGGTGCTGCGGGTCGCGCCGCACCCTAAGACCTCGGCGACGCGAGCCAGATGAGCAGCGCCGAGAGAAACGCGAGACCCTGGAAACCCAGGAGCCACCAGACGGCCCCCGTCGCTCCGCCCAACCACGCGTCGAGCGCAGCCGTCAGCGCCCACAGCTGACAGGTGATGATCACAGCCACGATCGCGATCCGAGCGTGAAGCGACGCCGCGATATCAGGATGATCTTCCGCAGTCCTACGAACGTCTATGCGACCGCGGCCCCCGTTCATGCCGTCCCCCCTACTGCGTAAATGCCGTCCGAGCGCTCCCGCAGCTCGATCTTGGGAAGCGGGCGAGGCGGGGGCCCGGCCAGCACGTCCCCGCTGCGAGCATCGAACACCCCGTTGTGGCAGGGGCACTCGAGCTTCCCGCTCTCTTTGATCCACAGCACGGCGCAGGCGAGGTGCGTGCAGACCGACGAATAGGCAACGAGGGAACCATCGTCCAGACGCATCCCGATGGCAGGATCGTCGGGGCCAGGGTAGGAGAAGGTGAAGGACTCGCCGGTTGCGACCGAATCGATCACCTTCCTCGCAGCACCCGTCTCGGTCCCATGACGACGGAAGATCCCCGACGCGACCGCGACGGTACCGGCCAGCAGCCCTCCGGACACCGTCACCAGAAGGCGAAGGTAATCCCGGCGAGTGACCAGCCGATCCTCTCGGATGCGATCGAGTAGGTGGCGCCGCGCGTGAGTCTCCTCGCTCACGCGTATCCCCCCGGTACCGGCTTGCCCTCACGACCTGCCGGGACGACGACCGCGCATCCCGTCTGGATCGTGTCGTCTCCGAAACCAAAGATGTCCACCGCACGTGCATGCGGTCGGTCGGCGAGCAACTCCTCGTAGGAGCCATAGAAGATCGCACTGGTCGGACAAACCGTCGCGCACATGGTCGACTGTCCTCGAGAGGTCCGGTCGTAACACATGTCGCACTTGAATTGCAGCATCTCGGCGAGGTCGAGCTTCGGAACCCCGAACGGGCAAGCATGAACGCAGTTCCCACATCCGATACAACGCTCCTTCGCGGCGGTGTGCACGATCCCATCGGATCCCACGGGGATGGCGTCGGCCGGACACACCTGCGCGCACGGCGCTACCGGGTCCTCGCAGTGCATACAGACGGTGGGCATCGCGGCACCGGAATGCCCCTCGTCCACGTAGTCGAGGTGGATCATCGTTCGACCCCGATGAGAATCGCATTCACGGCATGCGGCGACACACGCCTGGCAACCGATGCATCGGCCCGGATCGATGAACAGCGTCTTATCCATCATCCCTCTGCCGTCCCCCTTCCTTGCGGTGCGGTTGGGGGGCGATCGTCGTCGATCGGGCCCAGCTCATCTGTGTAGGGGCGCTTACCCGGCTCGACCGGGGGCGGAGGGGTCTTCGTCATCTCACTGCCCTTCTCCACGCGGCAGGCACACACCTTGAACTCGGGGATCTTCGAGATCGGATCAAGGGCGTCAACGGTCATGACATTGGCCGCCGCCGGAGATGCCCAGTGATAGGGCACGAAAGCCGTGTCGGATCGGATCGTGTCTACGACGAGGGCCGGATAGGTGACCTCACCCCGGCGCGTCACGACCCTGACCGGATCCCCGTTGGCGAAACCAAGGGAAGGATGAACCTCGACCCACGGTCGCGGAGTCTGCTGGACCAGGGCGCCGATCCGCCGGGTCTGATTGCCGGAGAGGTAATGAGCCACCGTACGCCCGGTCGTCAAGCGCACCGGGAACTCATCGTCGACTTCCTCGGCCGGCGGGTGCCACTCCACGGGGTTGAAACGCGCCCTGTTGTCCGGGAAGTAGAAGCGATCCTCGAACAATCTCGGCGTGCCGGGGTGGTCCTCTTCCGGGCACGGCCAGAAGATCCCTCCGGTCTCTTCGATCCGTTCGTAAGTGACCCCGTGATAGTCGGCGAGACCACCCTTCGATGCGACCCTGAGTTCCTCGAAGATCGCCCTCGGAGAGTCGAAGGCGAACTTGTCCGCGTGGCGGCCGAGCCGGCGCGCGATCTCGCACATGACCCACCAATCAGGGCGGACCCCCTCGGGGGGGTCCGCGGCCTTGTTGTACTTGACGATCCGACCCTCGGCGTTAGCGGTGACACCCTCGTCCTCGGCCCAGACGGTTACCGGGAGCACGAGGTCGGCCCGGGCCGACGTCTCCGACAGGAAGAAGTCGAGTTGGCAATGAAACTCGAGGGCGTCGTAACTGCGCGCGATCCGGCTCCACGACGGCATCGATACGAGAGGGTTGTTACAGAGTCCGAACAGGCCTTTGATCTCGCCGGTCTCGGCGGCGTGAACGATCTCGACCGCGGTGAGTCCCTTGCCGGGAAGTTCGCTCTCGTCGATCCCCCACACCTTCGAGATGTAAGCGCGTGCCTCGGGGTCGTCGATCATGCGCTGGCCCGGCAACTGATCGCACTTCTGACCGTGCTCGCGTCCTCCTTGACCGTTCCCCTGTCCGGTGATCGTGCCGTAGCCCTTGCCGGGAGCACCGATCTGTCCGGTAGCGAGCACCATGTTGATCACCGAGAGGACATTGCCCACCCCCTGGATGTGGTGTTCGATCCCGCGGGCGTGGAACGCCATGGCTTTATCCGCCTCGCCCCACATGCGCGCGACCCTCTCGATCAGGGCTGGATCGAGACCGCAGATCTCGGCGGTCTTCTCCGGGGTATAGGTCCGAACGGCATCGCGGACCTCCGACCAGGAGACGGTTCGGTTCGCGATGAAGTCTTCATCGATCAACCCATCACGCTCGATCGCGTGGAGGACCCCATTGAAGAAAGCAGCGTCGGTTCCCGGCCGAAGGCCGACATGGATAT
>JBKJZQ010000125.1:0-11228 GCA_046715095.1 Actinomycetota bacterium
AGCAGCCTTGGCGCGGCCCTCCGCCACGGGGGGCGAGCTGCCCTTCTGCTGCTCCTCCTGCAGGACTTCCTGATAGATCTGTTCCGGATCCAACCTTAAGCTCCCGATCTCGCCGATGCGGTGCGTCTCCGTCGTAACCAACGGACCGCGCTCCAGAGTAAGCCGGCTCGAAGATTACACGCGGCGACGAACGGCCTGCCGACCGAGGTCTTCGAGGGCAGAATGCGCGTCTGGAGAGATATCGGTTTCCTCGAGAACCGAACGTGCCTCCGACCACCTGAGATCGATCTCAGATTCGATCTCCGCTCTGGCGCCGGAAGAATCGATCAGTCCCCGGAGGGTGTTGACCTCCTCGGTGGTCAGATCGGCGGCCCCCCACAGCTCTTCGAACCGGGTGCGATCGCCATCGCCGAGAAGCGCCCTGGTCTTCGCGTACAGGACGTGGCGCTTCCCCTCGCGGATGTCGGAGTCCACCGGCTTCCCCACGCTCACCCGATCGCCGAAGGTGCCGAGGATGTCGTCCCGCATCTGGAAGGCCTCCCCCAAAGGATCGCCGAAGCGGGAGAGGCCCTCGCCGAAGCCGTCCGGGGCGCCGGCCAGAGCGGCCCCGATAACCAGCGGCTTCTCGATCGAGTAACGACCCGACTTGAGGACCGCGATGCGCCGCGCGTGCTCCTCGGAGACATCGATGCGGTTCGCCGCGACGACGTCCATGTGCTGGCCGGAGATGACCTCTTCGCGCATGACCGAGTACGAACCGAAGCCCCGCAGGGTGGTCACGGCATCGAATCCGGCGGTCATGAAGAGCTCATCGGCGAGCACCAAGGCCAGGTCTCCCACGAGGATCGCCACCCCCACGCCATGCCGGACGTGGACCGTGGCAACCCCGCGACGCTCGTCGGAGCCGTCCATGATGTCGTCGTGGACGATGGCGAACGTATGCAGCAACTCGAGGCTCGCCGCTGCTCGCACGATCGCATCACAGTGGGCTCCCCGAGCCGCCCTGAACCCCCAGTAGCAGAACGCGGGCCGGATCCTCTTGCCCCCGGCTCCGATCAGAGCCGAGATCTCCTCGATCATCGGAAACGCTTCGGGGAGCGCACCTGCCCGGGCGTGCAGGAACTCGTCCAGTTCGCCATCGACCAGGTTCCGAAGTTCGTCCAACGACGGGGTATAGGTCTTCACGGCGGCTACCCTACGCGGAATGAGAACGATAGGTCTGAAAACGATAGGTCTGAAAACGATAGGTCTCCTGCTGGTGGGGATCCTGGCGCTGCCGGGATGCGGCGGTGACGCGGCATCTGAGACAGGTGGCAGACGGGTCATCGTCGGCATCGTGGCCACCGTCGAGGCGACATCACTCGTGGACGTGGAATCGTTCACGGTCAGATCGGACGGCGAGACGTTCGAGATCCTGATCGACCCCGATGTGACCTACGCGTTCCCGCCCGAACACCTGCGGGCTCACGCGATAGGGAGCGAACCCGTCCGGGTCGAGGTCGAGGAACGCTCGGACGATCTGTACGCGCTCAGCATAGAAGACGCTTAGAGCGTCTCGAGTTCTTCCCGTAGCTCATCCGCCCCGACGATCCCCTCGTACTTGGCGGCGAGCTTGCCGTCGCCGTCGACGACGAACACCCACGGTTCGCTCGGGAGCCCCCACTCCGAGGCGGAGGAAACGGGGACCAGGTTGGACGGATCGGCAGGAAGCTCATACACCTCGACGTGGATGAAGTCGATCCCGGAGGATCCCTTCGCGGTGTCTTTCACGAGATCGAGGGTCGGGCCGCAAACGGCCGAGGCGCAGAACTTCGGCGTCGC
This sequence comes from Actinomycetota bacterium, assembly GCA_046715095.1. GTDB lineage: Bacteria > Actinomycetota > CADDZG01 > CADDZG01 > WHSQ01 > WHTI01. The sequence goes on from JBKJZQ010000125.1 coordinate 1,822, forward strand.
GAACACGAGGACGAAGGGTCGCCCCGCGTCGAGCGCGTCTGCGACCGAGGTCTCGTAGAAGATCTCGTCCGGGTGCGGATCGGTGGTGAGTGCCTTGAGAGGTTTGTCGTCGAGGGTGGGCGTGTCCGACGCCGGCACGGTCGCTCCCAGAGCCGGGGTCGAACCTTGCTCCGAAACCTTCAGTGAGGTCTTGACGGTTTCGTCGATGCCTTCTCCCTGGATCGAAACCTCCGCCCCCCATTTACCCGCGTGAGGGAACGCGGCGTGGCCCACATAAACCCCCGTGACGTCTTCGATAGACCACTCGAATTCGAGATCCATCGTCGAAACCGGTTCGGTCGTGCTGGCCTCGAGGTCGTACAGATCGGCAGCCACCTCGATCTCGGGAGAACCGATCGGAGCGTCATCTTGGTTGAGGATCCCCACGAGGATCCGGTTCTCCCCCACCACGATCTCAGAGTTGACGAACAGGGGGTAGGCATCCACGTCGGTGAACGGTTGCTCGAACGCCGCAGCACCCGAGGCGGCACCGGGGGAGTCCTCGGACTCCGGAGAGTCACCACCACACGCGGCGGCCGGCAGCAGCACGGCGACGACGAGCGCAGACAACTTCAGCGGTATCCGATCCATGAAGCCAGGGTAGCGGCTTCCGTCGGCTACTATCGCCGGGCGATGCTTTCTTTCCGCAGACTTTCGATCATCTCGATGGTCGCGACCCTCCTGCTGGTGGCCGTGGGCGGGCTCGTACGCGCCACCAACTCGGGGCTCGGCTGCGGGGACGACTGGCCGATCTGTAACGGCAAGGTCATCCCCCTGTTCGACAACTACACGGTCGCGATCGAGTTCTCGCATCGCTTCGTTGCCGGACTTCTGATCGTCTCGATCTCCCTGCTGGTCAGGCAGGCATTCAAGGAACAGCGCGAGCACCCGCGGCTCGTTCGTGCTTCGATCGGGGCCCTGGGACTCGTACTCTTTCAGGCGGTCCTCGGAGCGATCGTCGTCAAGCTCGATCTCAAGGCCGAATCGGTGGTGATCCATCTTCTCGCGGCGATGCTGCTGCTGGGGTTGCTCGTCTACATCGCTTCGGCGGCCTCGGTCGTCGACCGGTCCCTCGAACCGACGCCCGAGCCGGCGGTCAGCCGCAGAGCATGGTTCGCCGCTTCCTGCGTGCTCGCGTTGCTGGCGGTCGGGTCCTACGTCAGCGGGAAGCAAGCGGGGTTGGCGTTCACGGACTGGCCGCTCATGGACGGCACGATGCTTCCCGATCTGAGCGTCGATCTCAGGGCGATCCAGTTCTTCCACCGGGTCCTCGCGGCCGTGGTCGGAGTCGTCGTCGTCCTGGTCGCCTGGCCCATCATGCGACGGCCAGAGGAACTCCCGCTCGCCTCGCGCCTCGCCCACGTAGCCGTGGGGGCCTTCGCGGTTGAGGTCCTGATCGGAGCCCTGAACGTCTGGACGAGGCTCAACGCCGGGATCGTCACGCTTCACCTCGCGCTCGGGGCACTGATCTGGGCCGCGTCCGTGGGCATCGCGGTCGTAACGCGACCGGGGCTCGAGCAGGAGTTCATGTCGGGGTCTCGTCACCGCGAACCCGCGCTGGAGGTGCGCACATGAGGCGCCTGACAACGCCGGAGGGCCCGGGCGCGCTGACCACCCAAGAGGCCGCCGGAAGCAGCCGGCGAGACGTCCCTGCCATCGAACTCGGGCGGAAAGCGCGCATCCTCGCCTACCTCGCGCTCACCAAGCCCAGGATCATCGAACTCCTCCTGATCACCACGGTTCCCTCGATGATCGTGGCCGAGAAAGGCATCCCTTCCTTCGCGCTGATGTTCTGGACCGTCGTCGGAGGCGCCATCTCGGCCGGCGGAGCCAACGCGCTCAACTGCTACATCGACCGGGATATCGACGAGCTCATGCCCCGGACGAAACACCGGCCACTGCCCACGCACCGGGTCACGCCACGAGGTGCCCTGGTCTTCGGGATCGCCCTCGGAGCGATCTCGTTCGTATTGATGTGGGCGACCGTGAACCTGCTGGCGGCCTCGCTGACCCTCAGCGCACTGCTGTTCTACGTGATCGTGTACACGAAGTTCCTCAAGCGCTCCACCCCTCAGAACATCGTCATCGGAGGTGCCGCCGGCGCCGTCCCCGCCCTCGTCGGATGGGCGGCGGTCACGGGCCGCGTCGGGATGCCGGCTCTCGTGCTCTTCGGGATCATCTTCTACTGGACGCCGCCGCACTTCTGGGCACTGGCGATGCGCTACGAGCGGGACTACGCCGCCGCGGGGGTTCCGATGATGCCGGTGGTCTACGGGCGAAGGGAGACCGTCAAGCACATCCTGCTCTACTCGTTCCTCCTCTTCGCGATGTGCCTCGCGTTCTTCTCGGTGGCCGAAGCCGGGCTCGTATACCTCGGCGCGGCCCTGATCCTCAACGGGATCTTCATCGGATACGCCGTGAAGCTGTACCGGCGACCCGAGCCAAGGGTGGCCTGGTCCCTGTTCAAATACTCGATCTACTTCCTCGCGCTGCTGTTCATCGCGGCCGCGGTCGATCAGCTGGTGGTCATCCACTAGTCAGGGCAACTAGGCCCGGAAAGTTAGGGCCGGTCGGCACGGGTACTGAACCCCCAAGGTGCGGCACACTGGCTCCCATGAATGTCGATCAGATGTCCACCTTCTTCGCCCTGCTCACCGTGGCTGCGAACGTACTCGTGCTCGGGGGCCTGGCCGTGTACCTGGGCTCGCCGTACAACGCCTCGGCCGAGCGACTCCGCGTCAAGATCTCATCGAGCCTGGGCGACGGCGCCCTCACGCTCGCGTGGCTCGTCGCCCTGGTGGCGACCCTCGGCAGCCTGTACTACTCGGAGGTCGCTCACTACATCCCCTGCGAGCTCTGCTGGTACCAGAGGATCGCCATGTATCCGCAGGTCGTGGTGCTCGGCGTGGCCGCGATCAAGCGAGACCTCGGGGTCCGCAAGTACGTCGTCCCGGTGATAGCCGTGGGGGCTCTCATCTCCATCTACCACTACACTCTCCAGCGGTTCCCCGGTCTCGCATCCGAGTCGTGCGATCCGACCGCGCCGTGCACGGCCACCTACGTGTGGAAGTTCCACTACATCTCGATCCCGTTCATGGCACTGAGCGGATTCGCATTGATCGCGGTCATCTTGTTGTTCGGACCGCGCGGACAGCGATCCTCTTGAGGATCGCGAGAATGAGGGAGTCCTGAATGAGCAGCCAGAGGGTCCGAAACCGGCAGGAGCAGAGGAAGAAGAAGAATTCGGGATCGGGCGCGAGCTCTCCCTGGTTCTGGGCCGCCATCGGCGGGATCGTCGTCCTCTTCCTGCTCGCCTTCTTCCTCACGAAGGGGGACGAGCCGGCGGGAGATACGGGCGGCGAGACAGCCGGCATCCAGGAAACGGGGCCGGTGGAGGTGAGCGGGGATGCCCTTCCGGCGTTCGAGGATCCATCGAACGACGCCTCGGTAGGACAGCAGGCTCCCGTTCTCACCGGCGAGACGTTCGAGGGAGACCCGATCGAGATCGGAACCCCGGGGCGGCCGACCGTAGCTGTGTTCTTGGCCCACTGGTGCCCTCATTGCCAGGTCGAGGTCCCGAGGGTCAAAGCCTTCATCGACGAAGGGAGCGTTCCCGAGGGGATCGACATCACCTCGGTAGCGACGTCCACCTCGGAAACCCAGGCGAACTACCCGCCGTCCGACTGGCTCGAGCGGGAGGGCTGGCAGCCGCCGGTCATGGTGGATGAGGCCGAGGGTAAGGCGGCGGACGCCTACGGGTTAACCGGGTTCCCCTACTTCGTATTCCTCAACTCCGACGGCACCGTGAACGCGCGCATCTCCGGAGAGGTAGATATGGAAACCTTCGCCGGCATGCTGGCCGCTCTCGAATAGCCCGAGTAGTTAGTTAGAGAGGGAGCAGTTGGAGAGAGGGCCTTCGGTGGTTACTTGACCGTTACGACCCCGCGCATCGCGGGATGGATGCGACAGAGGAACGGGAATTCGCCCTCGTCGAGCGCGGGCAACGAGTAGGTCGCCGACTCACCCGGTGCGACGTCCTCACCCGGGAACAAGGCCGCGTCGTCCGCGAGGGCGTCGGCGGCGGCGGCGGTCTCAAAGATGTAAACGTTGTGCGCAATCGTGTCCGCGTTATCGAGCGTGATCTCGGCGGCCTCCCCCGCGGGAAGCTCGATCGAGTCAGTCGAGAATTGAGAGCCTTCGGCGGAGAGCGTCCCGCCCGCCTCGACCGCCCCGGACGCCTGGGCAGGCGGCTCAAGGGTTGTGTCTTGTGACGTCTCGGCACCACCGATCCCGAGCAGGGCGATGATCACCCCGATCACGACCGGATAGAGAACGATGACCCCCATCTCGATCAACGAGGAACTCCCCATCCGTTTGCGGTGCGTCAGGATCGCGGCGGCCACCAGGACGTTCGCGGCGAAGGCAAGGGCAACGACGGTCGCGGCTTCGGCCGGGATCGACAAGAGAACCTTCGACATCCCGATCGTGACACCCGCGATAGCCAGCAACGCGGCAACGGGGATAAGGATGGGCAACGGAACCTTGAACCGCACCTCGCCGACCATCGGGTCACCTTGAGGCGACTGCTGTTGGCTCATACCTCCTCGCTACCTTTCCCTCTCTGCTTCCTGGCTACTTCCTCAGATCCCAGACCTCGAGCTCGCGCTCGAAGTCATTCCAATCAACCGTCTCAACGGACCGGGACTCTTCCTTCGCGTACCAGCGGAAGAACATCACTGCGATGATGCCCCACAGTAGCAAACCGCCGCCGATCTTCATGAGCAGTCCGGCGACGCGCTGGTCCGTGAGTATGTCGATCCCCCACAGACGCGGAGCCCCTTCGTAGAAGGCGTAGAGCGGGGTCTCGGAGAACGTCAGGAACGATGCTGGGACGGTCGGGATGATCGACAATCCGAACAGGTACATCATCTTGACGGGCTCGGTCATCCGACCGATCTCGGGCACCGGAGTCACGACGTTGGACCACGTCAAGAGGCCGAACGTGATCATCGCGACATGGAAGCCGAGGTGGAACAACGTGTTCTCCGACTGCAGGTTAACTACCGGTTCCCAGTGCATCGCGGCGATGATCCCGTTGAGGAGCACGAAAGCGATCAGCGGCTTCGAGAAGAACCGGAACAGATCGAACCTCAAACCCTTGCCCAGAAGGGACCGGAACATCCACGCGGGTATCCCCATAAGCAGGAGAGGAGGCGCGACATAGGCGAAGAGGATGTGCTGGACCATGTGCCCCGAGAACAGGTAGTCCTCGGCGATCTCGTGCAGGGGCCAATCCTCGGCCAGCCACAGTGCCACCACGCCGAGGAAAAAGAACACCTTCTGTGCCGTGGTCGCCGGCGCGGTACCCGCCGGTACCTTCTTGGGACCGAGGTAAGCCACCGACGTGACGTACGCGATCACGAGGAAGACCACGAGAGCCCAGGTCTCCGGGTGCGGCTGCCACGCGAGCGATGCGGTCATGCTTCTCTACCTAGTCGATCAGGAGCGGCACCGGGCCGCCTCGCCCGAAGAGGGTCGCCAGGAAGACGCTGAACACGATGAGGGCGAGGATGATCCCGGTCACGAACAGACGGCGGAAGATGCGACTGTCGAAACGAAGGTGCATGAACCAGAGAACGACGAGGGCGAACTTGATGATCGCAGAGATGATCAACAGAGGGACAACAGCATCCCCCAGTGACTTCGCATAGGACAGTCCGATCTCGATCGAGGTGACGATCGCGAGGATCACCGCCACGGCGACATAGGTCCGCGGCTCCGGGTGGTGTCCTTGTTCTTCGGCCTCGACTTCTTCAACTTGTTGGCTCATCTCTCCCTCCCTCCCTCCGCTCAGTTCGTCGGGATCAAGTAGACGACGGTGAAGATGATGATCCAGACGATGTCGACGAAGTGCCAGTAAAGGCCGATCAACTCGACCTTCCTGGGGCCGTCGGCATCGTCGAGCTTGCCGAACGTCGACATCCCGAAGAGGGCTAGCAACATGAGTATCCCCACGGTCACGTGCGCTCCGTGGAAGCCGGTCATCAGGAAGAAGCTGCTTCCGAAGGTGCTGGTCGACAGCTTGAGCCCTTCCTCGACGAAGGTCGTGAACTCATAGATCTGGCCCCCGACGAACACCATGCCCAGCATCGCGGTCGCGAGGATCCACACGCGGAACCCCGACCTGTCTTTCCGCTGGATCGCGCTGAGCGCCAGCACCATCGTGAGAGACGACATGAGGAGGACGAAAGAACTTACGGAGGTGAATGGGATGTCGTAGATCTCGTGCGGTGTGGGCCCGTCGACGACGCTGTTCCGGTACAGCAGGTAGGTCGAGATCAGCGAGCCGAAGAACAAACATTCGGAGCCGAGGAAAGCCCACATCGCCATCTTGGTGTTGTCCAACCCCGTCGAGGTGTGGTGCTCCTCATGGGGGGCGGTCGCCTCATGCGTAGCCATCAGCGCGCCTCCTCAGAACCAGGTTCGAGGACCCAGCCGAACAGGCCGAGCAGAACGATCAGACCGCCGGCGACGATCGCCCAGTCCGCGTAAAGCACTCCATATCCCATCACCGGAAGCCCGGCGGCGGCCAGTACCGGGAAGTACGAGGGATCGGGCATGTGGATGTGCGGTTCCTCCACGGGTTCTTGCTCGGATCCCCCGGTGAACACCGGAGCGGTGGTCTTCTCCGGCGTCTCCGTGTATTTGCGGTACCAGAAGTCGTCCCTCGCCGTCACCACGGGAACCTCGGCGAAGTTGTAGTCGGGTGGAGGCGACGGGATCGACCATTCGAGCGTGCGGGCGTCCCACGGGTCGGCGCCGGCCTCCTCGCCCTTGGAACGGGTGCGGACCACGTTTGTGATGAACACGAGGATCGACAGGGCGATCGTGAACGCGCCGATGGTGGACATCATGTTCCCGATGTTGAAGCCCATCCCGTCCGCGTAGGTGTAGATGCGTCGCGGCATCCCCTGGAGCCCTAGAACGTGCATCGGTCCGAACGCGAGGTTGAATCCGATGATCATCAGCCAGAAATGGAGCTTGCCCAACCCCTCACTCAGAAGCTTGCCGAAGAACTTCGGCCACCAGTAGTAGAGACCCGAGAAGAGTCCAAAGATCGCACCACCGAACAAGACGTAGTGGAGGTGAGCAACCACGTAATACGTATCGTGCTGCTGGGCGTCGGACGGGACGGCCGAGTGCGTCACCCCGGATAGTCCCCCGATGACGAACATCGTGATCATTCCCATCGCGAACAACAACGGGGCTTTGATCCTGATGTCACCTTTCCACAATGTCCCCAGCCAGTTGAAGATCTTGATCCCGGTCGGGACGGCGATGAACATCGTCGAGAGGGCGAAGGCCGAGTTGGCCACCGGCCCCAGGCCCGCGGTGAACATGTGGTGCGCCCATACGCCCCAACCCATGAAGCCGATCGCTATGCCGGCGAAGACGATGGCCGCATAACCGAAGATCGGCTTGCGGGCGAAGGTCGGGAGCACCTCCGACACGATGCCCATGGCGGGCAAGATCATGATGTAGACCTCGGGATGACCGAAGAGCCAGAACAGGTGCTGCCACAGGATCGGATCACCACCGGCCGCGGGATTGAAGAACACGGCTCCGTAGACCCGCTCGAACATCAGCTCGAACAGCGCGACGGCGATCACGGGCAGAGCGAACAGCAGCAGGAACGACGTTACGAGGGACATCCAGATGAAGACCGGCATCCGCATCATCGTCATCCCGGGGGCTCTCATGTTGATGATCGTGATGATGAAGTTGACCGCACCGGCCAGGGACGCCACACCGGCGATCTGAAGGCCGATCGCATAGAAAGTCATGCCGTGGCCGGGGAGCGCTTCCGATAGGGGCGCGTACCCGGTCCAACCGCCATCGGGCGAGCCACCCAGCAAGAAACTCGAGTAGATGAACACTCCGGCGAAGATGAACACCCAGAAGGAGAACGCGTTGAGCCTCGGGAACGCCACGTCCCTCGCTCCGATCATCAACGGGACCAAGTAGTTCATCAGAGCGACACCCATGGGCATCACGACGAAGAAGATCATGGTCAAACCGTGCATCGTGAAGATCTGGTTGTAAGCCTCGGCCGAAAGGACGGTTCCGTCCGGACGTGCCAGTTGACTGCGGAGCAGAAGCGCCTCGACCCCTCCTGCGATGAAGAAGATGAAAGCTGAGACGCCGTACATGATCCCGATCTTCTTGTGATCGACGGTCGTTACCCAGCTCCACCACCCCGTCTTGGCGCGAGGCCGTGCGAAGAATCCGCGCGAAGCGGCTACTGAAGCCATGCGTCTACTCCCTTTGTTCTGCGGTTACTCCGAGGCGAACCGCTTGCGTTGATCGTCATCACTCGAGACTCTGCAGATAGGCGACTAGAGCTGTGATCTGTTCCGTCGTAAGCCCGAGATCCGGCATCTTGGCCCCCTGCTTGACGGCTGCAGGATCGCCGAGCCATCGCACCAGATTCTCCTCGGTGTTGTCGAGCACCGCGCCGGCGAAGGTCTCCCGGGTGGCGAACCCACCCAGGTTAGGCCCGGCGTTGGGGGCATCCCGGGTTGCGTCGGCGACGTGACACGAGGAGCACGCGGGGCCGTCGGCGAACTGTCCCTGGATGAAGAGCTTCTCGCCCTCGGTCACGAGGGGGTCGGTCGTCGGCGGCGTCACCTTGAGTTCTTCAACCCAGTCGTCGAAGTCCGCCTGCTCGTGGACATGGACCAGCAACTTCATCTCCGCGTGGCCCAGGCCGCAGTACTCGGTGCACTGGCCCATGAACGTGCCGGTCTCCGAAGCGGACAACGTGATCAGGTTGAGTCGCCCGGGAACGACGTCCTGCTTCCCTCCAAGCTTCGGGACCCAGAAGGAGTGGATGACCTCGGGGGTGCTGTCGACCAGATCCGTCGGTTGCCCTTCGAGACGTATGCGCACGGGGACGTCGACCGGGATGTGCAACTCGTTGGCGGTCACGATCCCGAGATCTGGATACCGGTACTCCCACCAGAACTGATGGGCGATGACGGTGACGTTGAGAACGTCCCCGGTGGGGGGCTCGGCGAGATCGAAGATCGTCTTGATCGTCGGGATCGAGATGGCGGCGAGGATCAGGGCCGGGATCACGGTCAGTACGACCTCTAGCTTGGGGTTCCCGTGGAATTGCGAGGCAACGCGGCCGGGCTTGGTGCGGAAGCGGATCACCGCGAAGACCAGGAGGAACTCGACGACCACGAAGACGACCACCGCGATCGGAAAGATCAGGTTCCACAGGTCCTCGGCACTACGAGCGCTCTCCCCCCCCGGCTTCAGGGTGAGCGGGGCGGCGTCCCCAGCACAAGCCGACAGTAGGAGCG
>JBKJZQ010000126.1:0-8254 GCA_046715095.1 Actinomycetota bacterium
GCGTCCTGGGCGATGTCGTTCGCAGCCTCTCGGTCCCCCAGGACGAGATAGGCGGTCCGGACCACCCCGGGGTACTCCGTCCGGAAGAACATCGCGAACCTGGCTTCGCTGTGCTTATCCATCAGACATATAGAGGCCCGGGGGCCCCGGAAGGTTTACCTGTTGTCTGATACGGCACTGGTCAGGCGAGCTGCCACTCGTTGTCGATGATGACCGGGACCTCGGTGCCGTCGGGTTCGACCCCGTGAACGGCGACTTCCGGGCCCCCGATCATCGTATCGGTGTGCGTCGTCGAGGAGTTGAAGCCCACCCGGTCACGTTCCTCGGGCGACTCGGGAAGACCTTCGATCGTGTTCGGGTACGCGGCTCCCCAGGCGATGTGGCAGGTGGCGTTCTCGTCGAACAGTGTGTTGCCGAAGACGACCCCGGTCTTGCCGACCTCCGAGGTCCCGTCGACGAGGGCCACCTCGCCCAGACGGCGCGCTCCGGCGTCGGTGCTGATGTCGGCCTCGACCGCCTGGGCGTTCCTGTCCGCCTTGACCTCGACGATCTCACCCTCCTTGAAGGTGAGCTCGAGGCCCTCCACGATCGTTCCGTTCAAGTACAGCGGACGGGTACAGCGCACGGTCCCCTCGGTCTTGCGGTAGTCGGGTGTCGTGAAAACCTCTTCGGTCGGCATGTTGACGACGTGCTCGATCCCTGCGGAGGACGTCATCGAGCCGGATAGCCATCTGGTCCCCTCATGGAGCCCGATCGTCAGGTCGGTTCCCGGCCCCCGGTATCTCAGCGCAGTGAAGGAGCGCCCCCCCAGTCCCTCCGCGCGTTGGCTGAGGCGTTCGACATGATCTCGCCACGCTTGGACGGGGTCTTCGTGATCCAACCGGGTCGCCTGCGCCATCAGATCCCACAGCCGGTCCGTATCCGGTTCTCCGAAGAGTCGCTCCGCCCACTCGGGGATGGGCCCTCCGATGATCGTCCAGTTGACGCGCCCGCCGAGCACCATCTTGAGCATCGACGGCGTACTAGGCATGCGATCGAGCCGCATCTTCCCGGCAGGGATGTCCGCGTAGAGGTCGGGAACGGGGTCCCCCGTGATCGAGATCACCGCGCCCTCGTTGGCCGCCAGGTCGTTCATCGCCTTGTCCCACCACGGGGGCACGTACTCGAGCGAATCCATCTCCGCGTGGTTCAGGCGGTGAAGCTTCTGGACCGGGTCCCAGTAGTGGATGTGCACGTAATGGGCACCGGCCTCGTACGCGGCCTCGACCACGGCACGGGCAAGCTCGTGGTGCTCGATCATGCCTCGGACCATGACTTCCTGGCCCGGCTGCACGTTGGCTCCTACCCGGACGGCCAGTGCTGCGTACCGCTTGAGACGAACGTCTGCGCTCATCAGTCTGGGACCCCTTCGTTCATCGATGCTGGTTCTCGTGGGAGCCGGGCAACCCTACGACCACAGACTTGGTGATCCTCGACTTGTTGCCCGGAAGCCTTAACCCCGGGCTAGTAGGGTCAGGGCATGGCGGCCAGGATCGCGGTGCTCGTGTCGGGCTCCGGTTCGAACATGGAGGCGCTTGCGGACGCGTGCGCAGCGAACGAGGTCCTGGGGGAGATCGTCATGGTCGTCTCGGACCGGCCATGCCGTGCCCTCGAGATCGCCGGCGACCGGGGTATCCCCACCCAAATCGTCGAGTTCTCCGCGTTCGGTAACAGGGACGAGTGGAGCCGGGCCTTACGTGACGCGGTGGGAGAGAGCGAACCGGATCTCGTCGTGTCGGCCGGGTTCATGCGGATCCTCTCGCCGGCGTTCGTCGATGCCTTCGAAGGACGGCTGATCAACCTTCACCCTTCGCTGTTGCCATCGTTCGCCGGTGCCAACGCGGTGAGGGATGCGCTCGAGTTCGGCGTGAAGGTGACCGGGACGACCGTCCATCTCGTCGATCACCAGGTCGACCACGGCCGCATCCTGCTGCAGGAAGCGGTCGCCGTTCTGCCGGACGACACGGAGGAGAAGTTGCACGAGAGGATCAAGGATGTCGAGCATCGCCTCCTTCCGGAGGCGTGCCGCATGATGCTTCAAGGGAGGACGTGACGGTGGAGCTGAAGGTCAAGCGCGCGCTGATCAGCGTGTCCGACAAAGACGGCGTGGTCGAGTTCGCGCGGGGGCTGACCGACCTTGGCGTGGTGATCATCTCTTCCGGAGGTACCGCGGCGGCTCTGTCGGAGGGAGGGATCCCGGTGACGAAAGTACCGGAGGTGACCGGTGCTCCTGAGATCCTCGGCGGCCGGGTCAAGACGCTCCATCCCAAGATCCACGGCGGCATCCTTGCCGACCGGCGCAAGCCCGATCACATGACCCAACTGGAAGAGCAGGGGATCGAACCGGTAGACCTCGTCGTGTGCAACCTGTACCCGTTCGAGCGCACGGTCGAGCATCCTTCGGTCAAGGAAGACGACGCGCTCGAGCAGATCGACATCGGCGGACCGGCGATGGTGAGAGCCGCGGCCAAGAACCATCCCTCGGTCGCCGTCATAGTGAACCCGTCCCGCTACGACGAGGTCCTCGAAGAGATCACATCGACCGGGGCGGTGACGGCCGAGACGAGGCGCGCCCTTGCGCATGAAGCATTCAGGCACACGGCTTCGTACGACGCCGCGATCTCGGCCTACTTCTCGCGTGGAGAGGGCTATCCGTCGGTCGTCGTGCTCTCGGGCGAGAAGGTGGCCGATCTCCGCTACGGGGAGAATCCTCACCAAACGGCCGCGTTCTACAAGGGAGCCGGTGCTCCTACCGGTCTCGCCGCCGCCGAGCAGTTGCACGGCAGGGAGCTCTCCTACAACAACCTGCTCGATACCGACGCGGCATGGCGCCTGGTTCTCGAGCTCGAGGCACCGGCAGCAGCGATCATCAAGCACTCGAATCCCTGCGGTGTGGCGCAAGCGGCGTCCCTGGCCGAGGCCTATGCCAGAGCACTCGACTGCGACCGCACCTCGGCCTTCGGCGGCATCGTGGCGCTGGGAGGTGAGTGCGACGCCGCCACCGCCGGGCAGATCGCCGCCATCTTCACCGAGGTGGTCATCGCCCCGGGGTTCACCGAGGACGCTCTGGCCGCACTCACGGGCAAGAAGAACCTCAGGATCCTCAGGGCGAAGCCTAGCTACCCGCGCGACCCCGAGGTCAGGCGGGTCTCCGGCGGATACCTGATCCAGGAACAGGATCCGCCCGATCGTCTCGACGAGCTGAAGGTCGTGACCAGGGCCCAACCCACCGAGGAACAGATGGCGGACCTCCGCTTCGCATGGACGGTGTGCAAGCACGTGAAGTCGAACGCGATCGTGCTGGCGAAGGACCTCACCGCGGTTGGGGTCGGGGCCGGGCAGATGTCCCGGGTCGAGTCGACGCAGCTCGCTGCGATGCGCGCGGGGGACCGGGCCCAGGGCACGGTCTGCGCATCCGATGCCTTCTTCCCGTTCCGGGATGGTCTCGACGCCGCGGTCGATGCGGGGGCAGTTGCGGTTATCCAACCGGGGGGTTCGATGCGCGACGACGAGGTCATCGCCGCCGCCGACGAGCACGGCATCTCGATGTTGTTCACCGGTCGCCGCCACTTCCGCCACTGACGAGTCTTAGACCGCGACCTCCCGCGATGGAGCGGGGAAGGTTCGGTACCAGTCGAGCGCGCCGGCGAGAGAGACGACCTCCCCGATCACGACGGTCGCCGGTGAGCCGGCTCCCGCGGTCCGTACCTTCGCGCCGATGTCCTCCAGGGTTCCGATGACCGTGGTCTGGGCCTCGTTGGTACCCCACTGGATCACCGCTGCCGGGGTCGTGCCCCGGCGTCCGCCGATAGCGATCGCGCGAGCGATCGCGTCGAGGTGTTTCATCCCCATGAAGATGACGATCGTGTCGACCGAGGTCGCGAGCGCAGCCCAATCGACCGATCCCTCACCGGGCTTCTCGTGCCCGGTGACGAACGCGACCGACGACGCGAGGCGGCGGTCGGTGACGGGGATGCCCGCATATGCGGGTGCCGCCATCCCGGCACTGATCCCGGGAACGACCTCGAAGTCGATACCGGCAAAGGCGAGGGCGCTTGCCTCTTCTCCGCCCCGGCCGAACAGGAACGGATCCCCGCCCTTCAACCTCACGACCCTCCGACCCTCCGCGGCGAGCGTCACGAGAAGTCGGTTGATGGCTTCCTGATCGAGGGCCTGTTGTCCCCGTTCCTTGCCCGCGTAGATCAAGCGGGCCTCCGGCCGGGCGTGGCTCAGGATCTCGGGGTCCACGAGGCGGTCGTACACGACCACATCTGCCCCCGCGATCCGGTCGCGGCCCTTGAGGGTCAGCAGGCCCGGGTCTCCCGGTCCGGCCCCCACCAGCGCTACAAGTGGTCCAGTCGCTGCCGTTCCGGTTCCAGTTGCTGTCGCTCGGGGTCCGGTCGTCGTCGTTCGCATCCCGGTACTTTACACGTTTTATCCGGTGGTAAGGTGCGTTGTTCCGGAAGAGCGACCGAAGGGTTAGAGGCGATGCCGCAGGCGAGAAGCGAGGGCCAGTGGGCGCTCGGCTACACCGAGCCCCTCAACTCGGCCGAAGCGGCCAAGCGGGAGGACGACGGGCTCAACGTCCGCGGGCGTATCGAACAGCTCTACTCCAAGAAGGGGTTCGGGTCGATCTGGCCCTCGGACCTCCGGAGCCGGTTCAGGTGGTGTGGCCTCTACACACAGCGCCCCGAGGTCGACGGCTATTTCATGATGCGCATCCGGATCCCCGGCGGAGTGCTCAGCTCGGAGCAGACGCGAATGATCGCCGATGTCTCCCGGCGCTTCGGACGCGATGTCGCCGATGTGACCGATCGTCAGAACATCCAACTGCACTGGATCCGTGTCGAGGACGTCCCCCGGATCTGGGAGCGGTTGGAGTCCGTCGGTCTCTCGACGATGGAAGCGTGTGGTGACGTGCCCCGCAACGTCCTCGGGTGTCCCCTTGCCGGGGTCGATGCCTCCGAGATCATCGATGCGTCGGAGATCGTGCAGCAGGTGAGCGACCGTCTGGTCCTCGACCCCGAGTTCTCCAACCTCCCGCGCAAGTACAAGATCTCGATCGCAGGGTGCGCGCACCACTGCGCCCAGCATGAGATCAACGACGTCGGCCTGGTGGGGGTCAGGGGGCCAGGAGGGGAGGCCGGCTTCGATCTCTGGGTCGGTGGGGGACTCTCGACGAACCCGATGTTCGCCTCGCGCATAGGTACGTTCGTGAGCCCCGAGCAGGTGACTGAGGTTGTCGTCGGCGTCACAAGGATCTTCCGCAACTGGGGTTACCGGCGTGCGCGCAACCGCGCGCGGCTCAAGTTCCTCGTTCGGGATTGGGGGCCGGAGCGTTTCCGAGAGATGCTCGAGAAGGAGATCGGGTACGTGCTCATGGACCTTGCTGAGCCGAAGTCCTCTGCCATCACCGGGCGCGAGCACACCGGCGTGTGGCCTCAGAAGGACGGCCGCTACTACGCGGGCTTCGTGCCGAAGGCGGGGCGGATCTCCGGGCACCAACTCGAAGCGATCGCGCGGCTCTCGGACCGCTTCGGCGATGGACGCGTTCGCACCACGACCCAGCAGAAGATGGTGATCCTCGATGTCCCCGAGGAGAAGGTCAGGGATCTCGTTGCCGAACTGGATGCGATCGATCTGCCGTCGCGGGCAAGCGCGTGGCGCCGGGGAACGATGGCGTGCACGGGCATCGAGTTCTGCAAGCTGGCGATAGTCGAGACTAAAGGTCGCGCCGTGGAGCTCTACCGGTATCTCGAGGACCGGCTTCCCGGCTTCGATGAGGACGTCCGGATCAACGTGAACGGTTGCCCCAACTCCTGCGCCCGCTACCAGACCGCAGACATCGGGCTGATGGGATGCCAGGTCTCCGAAACCGTCTATACGACCGATCACGACGGGAACCAGGTGCCGGCCAAGCGCAAGGTCGAGGCGTTCCTCGTCCACCTGGGCGGGCACCTCGGCGCCGGCAAGGCGTTCGGGCGCAAGGCGAGGGGCGTCAAGGTGCTGGGCTCCGAGGTCGGGCCCTACGTTGAAGCCCTCGTGCGCCGTTACCGGAAAGGGCGCGCCGAGGGTGAGAACTTCGCCGCGTTCATCGCTCGTCTCTCCGATGATGAGCTGGCGGAGTTCGCCACTAAGCCGAAGCTCGTCGGAGCCCCTCCCGCGTCGAGCGTGATCGCGGAGGCGAGGGTGTCGTGAGCATCGAACATCGCGTTGCCTCTCCGGATCCGGATTACTCCGGTCTCGAGGGAGCTCATCCGCGCGAGGTCATCGAGTGGGCGGCACGCTCGATCGACCGGCTCGCGATCGCGACCTCGTTCCAGTCCTCGGGGATGGCGATACTGCACATGCTGAAGGACATCCGTCCCGACGTTCCGGTCCTCTTCATCGACACCGGGTTCCATTTCCCGGAAACGCTCGAGTTCCGAACCAAGGTCGTGGACCTCTGGGATCTGAAGCTCGTCGATCTACACGGTCGTCATGGTTCGGTCGAAAGACAAGAGCGCGAGCACGGCCCCCACCTGTTCGACCGCAACCCCGATCTCTGTTGCCACATCAACAAGGTTGAACCGCTCCAGGACGCGCTCGAGGAATTCGACGGGTGGCTGTCCGGGCTGCGCCGGGATCAATCACCGCTGCGCTCCGTGACGCCGATCGTCGAGGCTCAGATGTTGCCCTCGGGCGACGAGATCATGAAGGTCCATCCCCTTGCCGGTTGGTCGTCCAAGGACGTGCTGACCTACGTCCGCGACAACGACATCCCCACCCACCCATTGTTCGAGAAAGGCTTCGCGTCGATCGGGTGCTTTCCATGCACGCGCGCGGTCGGTCCGGACGAGGATGAGCGCGCCGGCCGCTGGGATGGCCAGGGCAAGTCGGAGTGCGGCATCCACACCTTCGGGAAAACCGGCGGGCCGGTCGAGACCGAGGCGGAGCAATGAGAGCGAGTCAGTGCTCACCCTTGAGCCGCACGCCCGCCGCGATCGGGAACGAGTGAGCGCCGCGATCGGGAACGAATGAGCCAGCGGGCGGCGCCGCTCAACTGTCCCTATTGTGGGGAGCCATCCATCGAACCGATCGGGGACGAGCGCGCCTTCTACTGCTCGTCGTGCGACCGCCGCTTCGAACTGCGGTTCCTCGGCCTCGGCGAAGGCAACTCGTGAGCGACAACCACCTCTTTTTCGCGTGCATCGATCTCGAGAACCGCCCGGTCCTCGTGGTCGGCGGGGGCCCGGTGGCGTTCGAGAGGATAGAGGGACTCCTCACGTCTGGGGCGACCATCCGCGTGGTGGCCCCCGAGATCTGTCCCGAGGTGCGCGTCCTCGTCGACGCCGGGACCGTTACGTGGGACCGGAAGACTTATGAGGCTGAGGATCTCGATGACGCGTTCCTGGTCCTCGCGGCAACGGGGGACACCGAAGTGTCGCGTTCGGTGCGCGCCGGCGCCGAGGAACGCTCGATGCTCGCGAACGTCGCCGACGTCCAGGACCTCTGCAACTTCATCCTTCCTGCGGTTCATCGCAACGGCCCCATCGCGGTGGCGGTGTCCACCGGGGGTGCCAGCCCTGCCCTCGCCCAGAGATTGCGGGGCGAGATCGGGGCCCTGGTCGATGACTCCTACGCACGGCTTGCAGGGCTACTCAAGTCGCTCCGGCCGTGGGCCAAGGAGCACCTGGCGACGTACGAGGAGCGCAAGGCGTTCTTCGACGACATCGTCACGGGCCCGGTTGATCCGGTAGCTCTTCTCAGGGCAGGCGACGAGGGCGCGGTCGACGAGCTCATCTCGAACGCCAAGCGCCGCGCCCTCTAGGGCCTGGGCGTCTCCGCCGTCCTCTGTAGCAAGAATATTTGGGCGAAAAAGCCTTGCCCTGGGCCGGTTTTTAGCGTAGTATCGAACGTATGTTCGCCATACGTGAGGCCATGACCGGCACAAGAGCAAAAGCACTTCTGGGACCAGTGCCACCACTCCTGGAGCTCAGCGCCACCGAGGCTCAGAGGTACGAGGCCCACCGGGCGAGGACCCTCAAGCGCCTCGATCTCGAGGACCGCATCACGAAGCAGCAAGCCGAGGTCAATGCCGGTACCGCTCATCTGGTGGAGCTCCTGAACGAACATCTGGCCGAAGATTTCTGGAAAGACCACGACGGGCTCACCTCCCCGGCTACGTTCCTCACCTGGAAGCTGGGACAGACCCCGGCTGAAGCCGCCCGCATCC
>JBKJZQ010000127.1:0-8855 GCA_046715095.1 Actinomycetota bacterium
GTTGGCGGCAGCGCGCAGGAAGGCGACCCCCAGGATCTGCATTCGCGCCTCGAAGAGGCGCGCGCCAACATCGAGTCGATCCAGGCCGACGCCGACACGGTCACCGAACAGATAGCTTCCATCGACGAGCAGGCCGCGGCCGTGTCTGAAGCCCTTGCCGCGTCGCGCGAGCTGGTGGCTAGGACCGAGGCCCGGATCGGAGTGCTCCACGCCGACATCGCCGACAACGAAAAGGCGTACGCGGCGGTTCAGGATCAAGCAGAAGCGATCGCAGTATCCCTCTACAAGAGCGGTCCCACCGCCGAGATCGAGATTCTGCTTAGCGCCGACACGATCGCCGAGATCGTCTCGATCGCCGAATACTCCAGAACGGCGACCGAGAACCGGATCGAGGTGATGATCAAGATCAAGAGGCTGGAATCGCAGCTGGTAGTCGATAGGGCCGAGCTTGAGGTGGCGCTCGCCGACGCCATCGAGGCCCGTACGGAACAGAAACAGCAGGCCCAGCATCAGAGGGAGCTGCGTGTGGCGCAAACCGCCAAACTTTCGGACCTGAGGGCGAGGATCGAGGCTCAGCGCGACGAGGCGGCTTCCATCCTCGTCGCGAGCGCGGAGGTGGAGGAGGCACTGGCGTCCAGTGTCCCGCCGCCCACGTCCGCTCCCACATCTGTTGGTGGCTCGGGGTTCGCGTGGCCCATCAGCGGGGCGATCACCTCGGGGTTCGGACCCCGCTGGGGCGGGATGCACAGCGGCATCGATATCGACTGCGTGACCGGCGCACCGATCCGGGCATCGAAGTCCGGGACGATCGTCAGTGCCACCTACGACGGATCCGGCTACGGCTACTACACCGTTATCGATCACGGGGGTGGGTTCGCCACGTTGTATGCGCACATGTCCGAGCAATACATCTCAGGTGGAAGCGTGTCACAGGGTGAGACGATCGGTGCTTGTGGGTCCACCGGTGCCTCGACCGGCGACCACCTCCATTTCGAGATCAGGGTCAACGGCACGCCTCAGGATCCACTGGGCTACCTTCCGTGATGAAGATGAAGATCGCCGGTCGCTTCGGGAAACGAACTACGAGTTTCGTGCTAGTCGCCGCTCTGTTAGGCATCCCCGCAGGAGCGTTGAGGGCGATGTGCTTCCGCGACACTTGCGATTCGTCCGCGAACGCCACCAGCGAAACGCCGTTCTGTTCCTTACCCAAGGGGATGAGGGACCTCGTGGCGAACGGCTTCCACGAAAAGAGATCTCCAGATCTGATGGCCGTCACCGGGGAGGCATTCGTATCGGGCGGCCGCGCCTTTTCTGGTTCTGCTCCGCAGCCGCTGTGGCCCAGTGTCGCTGCGGTTGAAGCCGGGCGGGTACCGATCATTTTCTCTGGGGTCGGTGTGGATCCCGGCGCAGATGTACCCCCAGATGCAGGTGTCGATACCCTTGCAGGCACCATCGCTCGGATCATCGAGCTCAGGCGCCCGAATCCAGATGTGCGCTCCGGTCGTGCACTCGCTGAGATCGTTTCGGGTGAAGTGCCGCGACTTGTGTTGGAGGTTGTTTGGAGCGGGGTAGGGAGCGATGAGCTAGAGGCCGGCCCCACCGATTGGCCCGTCCTGAGCCGCTTGATGAGCGAAGGGGCCGGCACCCTTGAAGGGCGCATCGGCTCGCTTCCTCTCGACCCGGCGGCAACGATCGCGACGATCGGCACGGGAGGTCTGCCGAGCCAGCACGGTATGACCGGGACCTTGGTGCGCTCCGATGGGACTGGAGGCGGCGCTGCAGGAGAGGTCGTTAGAGCATGGAGTGCCGATTCGCCAGTATCTGTGATCGCGACGCTGGGCGATCACCTCGATGAGGTCACGAGGCAGCACCCCGTGATCGGGCTTGTGGCCAACGATGTCAGCGGGAAGGGTCTGGTCGGAGGCGATTGGTACCCAGGTGGCGACCAGGATGTCGTCAAGATCCTCGGTCGCGACGGGTCCGCTGCTGCCGCAGCCCGCGTCGGCGCGCGCGTACTGCGGTCTCATCGATTCGGCAAAGATCAGACACCAGACCTCCTTGGCATCGTCCTCAGCGGTGATGTTTCCCAGATGGACAAGGCCCTAGGGGATCTCGTCCGAGCCGCGGAGACGGCATCCGATGGGTCCTTCGTGGTTGCCGTAACGTCGACGGGTCGATCCGATCGAAACGCCGTGTCGAGCTCTATGTCCGCCGACGAGTTGGCGGCACGCATCGACCGGAAGGTGGGCATCCGGCCATCTGTTATCGATGCAACGTCACCCGGCGGGCTATACCTTGATCAGGAGAGACTCACGAACCTTAAGATGTCGGATGACTCTGTGTTGAAAGCGCTCCTGTCTGTGAGGACAGCAGATAAAGACCTCGTGATGGCGGACGCCTTTCCCTCCATCGCCATTACCTTCGGGAGATACTGCTGATGGCCGACGTCGTCTCGAGTCGAACCGGAGGCATCGTCGGGGCCGAGGCCGCTTCGGGCAGTGCTAGGAGAACATCTGCCTGGGTCCTGGCCGGAACGCTCGGTGCCGCGGCCCTCTTCTATCTCTCCGGATCCCTCAGCGCTGCCGCTCTATCGAACTTCGTCGTCGTCTTCAGCTCACTTCTGCTGCAAGCGGTGCCATTGGTCATGATGGGGGCTCTAGTGGCGGCCGGGATCGGCACCTTCGTTCCTGCCTCAGCTTTCGCCAGGATCGGGCGCCTTCCCGAGCCTCTGCAGATCCCCGTTGCTGGCCTCGCCGGCTTCGCGTTCCCTGTGTGCGAGTGTGGCTCGGTCCCTGTCGCGCGCCGTCTGGTGGCGAGAGGCCTGATCCCCTCGGCGGCGGTCACCTTCATGCTGGCCGCTCCCATCCTCAATCCCATCGTGATCATTTCGACGTCCATCGCCTACCGCGGGCGTGACGTCTTCTGGCCGATGGTTTTGGGGCGCGTCGGACTCGGGTTCCTGGCTGCTGTGGTCGTAGGTTGGGTCGTGGGGCAAAGGCAACGTGAGGGCTTCCTCAAGAAGGCCTCGGCCGAGGATCTCTCGTCCTGCGGTTGCCACGACGCCGAGCCCGACTGCGGTTGCAGCGAGCACGAGGACTGTTCCCATCACGTGCACGAAGCTCGCTGGAAGACGTTCTTCAACTACTTCGCGGGTGATTTCACATTCATGGGACGGTTCCTCATCTTCGGCGCTGCAGTTGCGGCAGCTCTGCAGACGTTGATCCCTCAATCGATACTCGGGTCCGTCGCGAACACGCCGATCATCAGTCTGATAACGATGATGGCCCTGGCATTCGCCCTCTCATTGTGCTCAGAGTCTGACGCTTTCGTCGCCGCATCCTTCGTTCAGTTCGGCGTCGGCCCCCAGCTCGCGTTCCTAGTCTTCGGCCCAATGCTCGATGCCAAACTGGCATTTCTATACAGCGCCACCTTCAGCCGAGGCTTCCTTCGAACAGTGTTTGGTGTCGTCGCCATTGTCACTCTCGTCGGTACGCTCTGGATCGAGGTGCTCGTGTCGTGAAAAGCACATGGAGCCACAGCCGACTGGGTACGGGAGCTGCTCTGTTCATCTGGGCGTTCCTCTTCTGGTTCCTCATCGTCGCCGACCGAACGAGATTCTACTTCGCGGCACGGACCACTTGGCTCGCCCCTGTGGGTGCGGTGACCCTAACGGTCGCCGTCATCGGAAGAGTGCTCTCCGCTCGAGTGACGTCGGCCGAGCCGCTGACGCGTCGGCATCTCCGTACACTGGCTCTCCTGGTAGCTCCCGCCATCCTGATCTTGGCGTTCCCTCCGGCCACCCTGGGGTCCTTTGCCGTCGCACGCCGCTCGACATCGATCAAGGGCGCTTATGTCTCGTCCGAAGGCATCGATCTCAGTGCAGGAGATCTTTCACTGGTGGACATCTTCGGCCTCAGCTACAGCGGCGAGATCGGACGCCTCGCATCGCGGGCGGGGAGTACATCATCTTTCACGGGGTTCGTGACCACGGATCCCAGCGGCGCCGCCGACGAGTTCCTCCTCAACCGCTTCATGATCAGTTGCTGCCCGGGGGACGCGGTCAACATCCAACTCCGGGTGGTCGGTGTTCCGCCGGGTCGGTTCGAGTCCGACGACTGGGTGCGCGTCACAGGCAGGATCTACCCGATTGGGAAGCAAGTCGTGGTGGACGCCACCTCAGTCCAGGCCGTCAGGCGTCCTGAGCGCCCTTACCTGAATTCCAGGTAGGAGGAGATGCGTCCATGGTCCACGTGAGTGCCTTGTTCATGTTGCTGCCGATCAAAGTCGGAGCCTGACGTCGTGCTCGACGTGTTGAGAGCAGCCGGCGCCCGGTTCTGGATCACGGCGATGCTGTGGGCGGTCGTATTCGGGCTTGCCCTCGGCATCCCCACGGTGATGCTCGATAACCCTCTGTTCCGCCGCATGACATAGGTGGAACCATGGCAATACCCGGTGTGGGTCCTGTCGGCTCTCGGCGCCGGGATAGCGCTGGCTGCCGCTTTGACGCTTTTGTTGGTGACTCTGCGGAGGATGTTGGCGCCGCCATCCCCAAGCGGGCGTGAGAACCATCCGGCCGGGGCGACCGTCTAATGGGTGAGATGCTGACCGGGATCCTGGCTATCGTGACGATTTTCGCCCTGACGCCCTCATCTGGACTGTCGCAGGACTCAAGGGCGGTCCGCGGGCGCAGCGCGGTTTGGGTTGCGCTGGAGGACGCCGGCCGCCTGGCAAAGGTGAATCTTGATGCGGGTCGGACGGTACGCCGCGTGAACGTCCCGGGCCGCCCTCACAACCTGACGGTGTCCCGCAACGGGACGGTGATCACGACCCTTCAGGGCCGCGGCAGCGTCGCCATCGTTCGCGGTCGGCGCGTAAAGGAGGTGAGTTTGGGCGGCTCGCCTCACGACGTAAAGATCGTTCATCGGATCGCGGTTGTGACCAATGAAGGCGCGGCCCGGCTCGATCGGATCACGCTGAGGGGTAAACGCAGGAAGGCCATCCCTCTGCGGGCTGACCCCCATGACCTCGCCATCACGCCGAACGGACGTCGAGCTTGGGTGACGATGGACGGCACCGACGATATTGCAATCGTCGACCTCAAGCGTGCGCGAGTTCGGCGCTATCTCTCCACTGGGAAGAGCCCACATGACATTCTGTTCGCCCCCGACGGACAAGCGTGGGTCACAGACTGGGTGCAGGGGATCCACGTTTTCGAGCGCAACGGCAGAATCGTAAAGACCTTCGATCGGGGTGTAGAGCCGCATCACCTCGCCTTCACCCCCAATGGTCGCCAGGTTTGGATCACCGACAACGGAGCGATGCGCGTTCTCATCGTGTCTACGCGCACACTGCGCGTCCTGGCCGTGAGACCTGTGCGAGGCGCTCCGCATCATGTGGCGATTACCGCAGACGGGCGGAGGGTCGCCGTGGCCGATAATGACCGCGGGAAGATCGTCGTGTTCAATGCTTCGACTCGAAAGAAGCTGAGGGGCGTGAGCGTAGGCGCCGGTCCACACGGTGTGTGGAGCGTTCCATAGGTCAAACCCTCGGCGACGAGTTCAGCGGGCCGGGGGTGAGCGTCGAGCAGTTCTTGACTGCCCTAGCGACCTCCCCGGGCCGGGTTTCTCCTCCTGCACCCGCGGGGCAATGAGACCCGGCCCATGAATCTAAGAAGGTTGGGAGCCCGTGCCACGTCCAATGAGCCCTGTGACTCCTCAGGGCGTAAAGATCTTGCCCGGGTTCATGATGTTCTTCGGATCGAGCACCGACTTGAGCCGGCGCATGACGTCGACCGCAGGACCCAGTTCCGTTTCGAGGTAGCCGATCTTCCCGGTCCCGATGCCATGCTCGCCGGTGCAGGTTCCTCCCGCGGCCAGAGCTCGGTCGACGAGCTTCTGGTTCAGAGCCCGGACCTCGTCCAGCTCTGCGTCGTCGTCGGGGTCGACGAGGATGATCGTGTGGAAGTTCCCGTCCCCGACGTGACCGAAGATCATCGAGGGCAGAGAGCTTCGCTCGAGGTCGGCGGCAGCATCGTGGATGCAGCCCGCGAGCGCCGAGATCGGGATGCATACGTCGGTCGAGAGCGCCCTGGAGCCGGGCCGCAAGGCCAGGGCCGCGAAGTACGCCTGGTGCCGCGCCCTCCACAGTTGGTTCCTCTGACTGAGGTCGGTAGCCCACCTGAGACCAGCACCACCGTTGTCTTCGGCGATCTCGGCGAGCCTTTGAACCTGGTCCTCGACCCCAGCCGTGGATCCGTGAAACTCGAGGAAGAGGGTGGGGGTTTCCTCGTTACCCAGTCCCGCATGCGCGTTCACCGCTTTGATCGCGCTCGTATCGAGTAACTCGATGCGAGCCATAGGGATACCCAACTGGATGGCCGCGGTGACGGTCGCGATCGCGTCCTCAATGGTTGGGAATGGGCACACTGCTGCGACGATCGTTTCGGGGATACCGAAGAGCCGGAGCGTTAGTTCCACGATCACGCCGAGGGTTCCTTCGGAACCGATGAACAAACGAGTGAGGTCGTAACCGGCGGACGACTTACGTGCGCGTCCACCGGTTGAGATAAG
Source organism: Actinomycetota bacterium (assembly GCA_046715095.1). Lineage (GTDB taxonomy): Bacteria > Actinomycetota > CADDZG01 > CADDZG01 > WHSQ01 > WHTI01. The sequence goes on from JBKJZQ010000127.1 coordinate 6,570, forward strand.
CGATCCGTCCGGAAGGACCACCTTCATGGACAGGACGAGATCGCGGATCGTTCCGTACCTCACCGCGTTCGTGCCGGACGCCCGGGTGGCGGCCATGCCCCCGATCGTTGCGTCGGCTCCCGGATCGGTCGGGAAGAACAGGCCGTCTCTGCTGAGCGTTTTCTCGAGCGCGAGCCGCGTCACCCCGGGCTCGATCGTGCAATCGAGGTCCTCCGGGCTGACTCTGAGCACGCGGTCCATCGTGGACATGTCGAGGGTTACTCCGCCCGCAACGGCGTGGATGTGGCCCTCGAGTGAGGTTCCGGCGCCGAAGGGGATCACGGGTACTTCGTAGCCACCGCAGAGGCGCATGACCTCCTGCACGTCGCCTGTCGCAGAGGCCATGACGACCACATCCGGGGGGTGAGGGGGAAACACAGACTCGTCCCGCCCGTGGATGGCCCGAACGGACTCCGAGGTCGTGACTTTGTCACCGAGCCGTTCCTTCAGCTCGGCAACGAGCGCCGTTATCTCGGTCGTTCCCACGAGGGGCAGCTTACGGGAGAAGAAGGCCCGGAGACCAGACCCGCTGCCTTGCCGGGCTTCACCGGGTAGTTTCCGTTTCGTCGAGCAACGCGGTGATCGCAACGTCGCACGGAAGAGCTGATTTGTCGTTATTCGCGGACCCGGCTAAGGTGAGTTTCTCGGAGCTGACGGAATCGATCAAGGGGGATTCATGAGACGTCGCCCACTAGTCGCGCTTGTCCTGAGCCTCGCCCTACTCCTGTCGCCGGCGTTCGCCGACGTCGTGGTCGGGCCGGGGGGAGGCACACCGGGAACGAGCAAAAACTTCGAGCTGATCGGACACGAGCCCCTGTTCCAACGCGGGATGAACGCGGCGCCCGCCGTGTTCGAAGACTTTGTCTACATAGGAAACCGTACCGACGGACAGGCTCGGCACCCACATCCAGGGATCCTCGTGGTCGACGCCAGTGATCCATCAAATCCACACGTCGTCAACGAGATAGGCCAACCGCACGCCGCCAACATCGGGGAGTCGACGCGCGAGCTGCGCGTGTGGCCGGAGGAAGAGATCCTGATCGTGTTGAGTTTCCGGTGCAGCCCCACGATCCACGACTGCCCCGGAAACCAGCCCGGGCCGTCCTTCAGGTTCTTCAGCCTGGAGGATCCCGCGAACCCGCAGCATTTGATGACCTACATACCGAAGCAGGCGGACGGAACGGTGCGGGTTCCGCACGAGTTCTATCTGTGGGTCGACCCGAATGACGAAGACCGCGTGCTGCTGTGGGCGTCTACCCCGACCTCGTCCACGAACCCAAACCAGGCGAACCTTGTCATCTACGACATCAGCGCCGTGCCCGACGGCGAGGAACCGACGGTGATCGCCCAGGGCAACTGGAACCACCTTTACGAGTCTGGTGGCGCACCGGCCGCGTTCGACTTTGATCTCGCGCTGCACTCGATGGCGCCGTCCGCGGACGGGAAGACGACCCATCTCGCCTATTTGCGCGGCCACTACCTGGCGCTGGACACCACCAAGGTCGCGGAAGGAGACATCCCACCGGGGACTGTGGAGTCGCTCAACGACGACCTCCTCACGCAGCCGGAGAACCGACCGAGGTGGGGCACATCGTCAGCGAACTGCCCGAAGGAATGCGCCGAAAGCCACTCGAGCGTACAGGTACCGGGGCGACCCTTCGAGTTCAACATCGACGAGGTGTACGGGACGTTCACGGACCCGAGCTTCGGATGCCCGTGGTCGTGGGCCCGCCTCATCGACATCAGGGATCCATCGCATCCACGGATCGTCGGTGAGTACAAGACCGCTAAGAACGTCTGTCCCGCCGACGATGTGGCAACCGAGCAATTCACGAGCTACGGGTCGCACAATCCGACGGTGCTTCCGAGGCTTGTTCTCCTTGCTTGGCATTCCAGCGGGCTTCAGGCGATCGACATCGGCAATCCGGCGCACCCGGAGCAGACCGGCTGGTTCAGCCCGAATCCCCTGGCTTCGGTCACAACCGAGGACCCGGCGTTATCGAGCGGTCCCAACAAGGTCGTGATGTGGAGCTATCCGATCATCAAGGACGGCCTCATCTACGTCGTCGACATCCGCAATGGGCTCTACATCCTGCGATACAGGGGGCCCCAGCAGGCGGCAGTCGGGAGGATCGATTTCTACGAAGGGAACTCGAACCTCGGGGACGCAGTGCGGCTCGGGCGCTAAACAACGGGACCTCAGGCGAGGGCGGGGATGGTGGGCCCCCCCCCCCCCCCAAAGGTGGC
>JBKJZQ010000128.1:0-14355 GCA_046715095.1 Actinomycetota bacterium
CCTCCTTCGCGCTGGCCGAAGGAGGAGTGCATCAGCAGGAAAGCGCCACGGGTGAGGCGCACGTCACAGGTCGGACGGTTGTGGAGGTCGGACCGGACCCATTGAGTAGGCTCAAGAAGACTGCCCACAACGACTCCTTAGGGGATTCTCACCCATGAAGCTTGTTTCCTACTCAGATGGGTTCGGCCGCGTCGAAGGCGACGAGGTCATCCCTATGGGGCCCGACATCCTCGAGTACCTGCGTTCGGGATCGTTTGAGGACGGTGCCTCTCTGGCCGCTGACTCCATCACGTGGCTCGCGCCCATCCCCTCCCCCGGCAAGATCGTGTGCATCGGACTCAACTACCGCGACCACGCACGCGAAGCTGGTCAGGAGGTTCCCTCGGAACCCGTGCTGTTCCCGAAGTTCGGAAACTCCGTCGTGGGATCTGGACATCCGGTCGTGATCCCCGAGGTGGCTAGGCAGATCGACTACGAAGCCGAGCTTGGAGTCATCGTCGGCAAGCGCGCGTCCCGGGTGTCGGCAGAGGGTGCCCTCGATCACGTCGCCGGATATACCTGTCTCAACGACCTCAGCGCTCGGGATCTCCAGTTCGGCAACGGCGGACAGTGGATGCGGGGTAAGGCGATCGACACGTTCCTTCCATCGGGGCCATGGCTCGTAACTTCAGATGAGATACCCGATCCGCAGCATCTGTCGATCAGATGTCTGGTGAACGGCCAGGTGTTGCAAGATTCGAACACTTCCGAGATGATCTTCGGGGTCGCCGATCTGGTCTCGTTCATAAGCCAGACCATCACGCTAGAGCCGGGGGACCTCATCGCATCGGGGACGCCCGCCGGTGTTGGCTTCGTCCGGAAGCCTCCCCTGTTCCTCGAGTCCGGGGATGAAGTCTCGGTTGAGATATCTGAGATCGGAAAGCTGACCAACCCCGTGGCATGAGGCCGGAAGGGCTTAGCTGCCCATCCAGTCCACCATCGAGCGCGCAAGATCCTCATCGCCGTCAACCTTCACAACGTCTGGGCCACGCCGGCCCCATAGGAAGAGGCTCACGTCCTCGACTCGTCCCTCGATCGTGACGTCCGAGGGCGGCGGGCCGTCACCTCCATGCTCGGTTGTGGGTACCTCGTCGCCGGTGAACCGGATCGTCCAGGCCCCCGGAGCATCGGTCAACGACAGCGACGCCGTCCCCGGTTGGCCTGCGTAAGCCGAACCGTAGCGCGGCGCAAAGATGAAGAGCATCTCGTCGACGCAGTCACTCGCCAGGATGGGATCGAGAGGTGAGGTCTTACCGGTCGCGTTCTCTCCGTCCCACCTATGGATCAGGGTCTCAAGTGCGGTCCGGCGGCGCCAGAACCCAACCCGGTTGTCACCCGACCAACTCCACGCGGGGGCCTCGTCGTCGCTGCGCTCGAGAAGGTCTGCGAGATCGTGGACTCCCTCCCGCAGCCACGCGAGGAGTTCCTCCCCGCGGAGTCCGGGTTTCGGCGGATCGACCGGCGGCTCTCCACCTCGCCGCACCGAATCAGCGACCCAGCGGTGGTGTTGCCCCATGTGGATCACGAGCTTGGCCACGTTCCAGTCGGGACAAGAAGGTACATGCGCATCGAGATCGCGGCCCGCGGCGTCAGCCATCAACTCGCCGTTCTCTCGAAGGTGCGCGCAGTAGTCGATACCCACGAGCCTCATCGTAGCGTCGGCGCCCAGGAACGGCGCCGATAGGACTTCGTGGTCATCATCGCTGGTCGTGAGGTGATCGCCAGACCCCCCGGAGCGGGCCCTCGAGCTACTCACCGAGTCAGAAAGGCCGTGAGGTCCGTCGCTCAGCCGCAGCGGGCGACGATCTCGGAGTGCAGCGCCCTCGTCTCCGGTCCCGGACCCACACCCAGTTCGTCATTGAGAAGCGTTCTCAGATCCTCGTAGATGCGCAGGGCGTCCGACAGGTTGCCCCGTGCCTCGGCCCACCGCATGAGGAACCTGTGGCCCGACTCTCTCAAGGGCGCATGCTTCACCAGGCTTCGGGCAGAGCGCTCGGCGGTGGCCAGCTCGGTTCCCCCGATCCCGAGACTGGCCTCGGCGTAGGCCTCAAGACCACGGAGGAAGAGGTTGTCGACCTCGGCGCGCTTCTCGACGATCCATTGAGCGTCATAGCCCGCGAGGAATCCGCGGGCGGCGACGTGAACCGCTACCCCCGCAGGGGCCCACGCATCGCGCCACTGCCCCAAGGCGACCGCGGATTCGGCCCGGTGAAGCGCCTCTTCGGCGGCCTCGATGTCGACCCACGGTTCACGAGGCAGGGTCAGCTGGATCTCCGAACGGCCCTCCACGGCGCCATCGCCGAGAACCGACCGGAGTTTCGACAGCAGAGCGCTGAGCGCACCATCGGGATCACCCGGAACCCCCTCCGACCACACCGCGTCGATCAGCTTGGGGCGCGGCACCGCCCGGCGGCGAGTGAGGACCAAGAAGGCGAGCAGGAGGCGCCCCTGGCGTCCGGGAAGTCTCGCTTCGACACGTTCGCCCCCGATCTCGACGACCAGCCGGCCGCACAGATAGATCCGATCGACACCGGCCACCAAGGTTCCTCCAAGGTTCTCGCAAGCGGTTCTCTCTATCATCGCGTTGTTGGGTCTCGACGAAAGAGAGGAAGGTCGGACATGTCATACGTGATCAATTGCGAGTGCGGAGCGACGGTGAAGGCGGAGTCGGAGGACGACCTCGTGGGCCAGGTTCAGCAACATGTCTTGCAGGTTCATCCCGAGCTCGAAGGAAAGATGAGCCGGGAGGACATCATCGCGATGGCCGAGCAGGCCTAGCCAGATGGCCACGGTCTTCGTTCACGCAACCCACGGTCCGGAGCACCCGACCCGCGCTGCTCTGGCATTCCTCGTCGCCAAGGCCGCGGCCGACGACGGTCACACGGTGAACATGTTCCTCGCTGGAGACGCCGTTCAATTGCTGAGAGATCAGGTTCTCGATTCTCTCTCCGGCCTCGGTACCGGTTCCCTGCGAGACAGCTACGAAGGGGTGGTCGCCGGAGGAGGTCAGTTCTATCTCTCCGGCATGTCGAGCAAGGCGCGCGGCGTAACCGGTGACGACATCGAGGGAAAACCTGCTCGATTCGCGATGCCGGATGTGCTCGTGAAGTTGGCGCTCGAAGCGGACGCGACGTTCACCTACTGACCGGCATCCTTTACAACGCGTCCCCATGGGAGCGAGGTCACCGCTGTGCCGCACAGCGGACGCACAGGACCGCCCACGGCAGACCCTCCAACCGCTCGGGAGGGATAGCAGCACCACAGTTGTCGCACGTCCCGTAGCTGCCTTCATCGAGCTTGGCCAGCGCTCGTTCCACGTCCTTCAGCAGAGCCTGCATCTGATCGTGAACCTTGACCTGCACGAGGCGGTCCACCGCGAAACTCGTGCCCTCCCCCACCCGCTTTCCGAAGGAGATCCCGCTGGTGTCCTCGGGCGGCGCCGTCATCCGCGCCATGTCGGCTTCGAGTTGGGCTCGCTTGTTTTCGAGCGCGGACCTGGTCCGTCGCTCGCCATCCGGATCGATGTCAGACATCCGTAACCTCCCCCCTCATCTCAGCCGGCCGCAGCCCACATCGGTGAGTCTCTCATCGCCTCTCGCCGGAACCCCGATAGGGTTGGCAAATAGTCATTCCGGACTACCAAGTTAGGAGTCCCTCCAGACGATATGTCTGACATGGATGGTTCCCGGTCGACGCTTCATCCGCGACCACTTCAGCGCGCCGTAGAGCCCGCTTGTCCGGCGGTTCCCTGATGCCCGAAACCAGCGATTGGGGAACCCACCAGCTGTCTGAGTTCCTCGCCTCCATCACCGCCTTCGAGGACGAGCGTTCCGCCCTCGTCGGCGCAACCGACCGGGCCGTCCAAACCCTGGGCGCCGAGGCCGGAGCGATCGTTCGGGACTCTCGAGTCCTCGCCGTCATCGGGCTCCCCAAGGATGATTCCGGGACGAGCGCGATCCTCGCCGCCTTCCTCGACCGCCGAGGAACCGTGGCGCTCGACCGCCTCGGCGACTGTGCGCTCGTTTACGCCGATCTCGAAGATGGCACGGGCTTACACCTGCTCCTCGCGCGGTCGGGGCCGGTCGACTTCGACCGCCAGGAACGCGTGCTCATCAGCAACATGGGGCGCGTCCTCGGTCTGGTTCTGAGGATGCTCCGCACCCTGGAAGCCGAGCGGGAAGCGGCCGCACACCTGCGCGAACGACAGCTCTTGCTCGAACGTCTCTCGAAGATCCAGCGATCGATCTCACACCGCGCCCCGCTGCAGCAGGTGTTCGACACGATCACCCAAGGGATCAGGGTCCTGACCGGAGACGAGGTCTCCGGCTTGAAACTGCTCGACCCGAAGGATCCGGGATTCGTGTGGGTCGTGTCGTCGAGCGGCCTGACTCCCCAGATGGACGAGCAGGTCCGCCGAACCCCGCTCGGCACGGGCGCCGGGGGCCGGGCCGTCCTCGAGGGCCGCCTGGTCGTCATCGAGAACTACTCCGCGGCGGAAAACACTGTCGGGAAGCTCGCGGAGGAAGGGATGCAAAGCGCCATGGGGGCACCCGTCTACCAGGACGGCGAGATCGCGGGAAGCCTCGTTACCGCGACGTACCGCCCAGGCCGCGTCTACACCGAGAGCGAGAAGGAGATCCTCCTCGCGATCGCGGAGTACGCCAGCATCGCGCTGACCGACGCCAAGACTGTGGAAGCGATGCGAGAGGCCCAGCAAGCGAAGGACATGTTTTTCGCGATGGTGTCCCACGAGCTCAAGACGCCCCTGACGGTGATGATGGGCGCCCTCCGCACGGTCGAAGCCCGGGCCGCTTCCCTCGATGACGGCGTGCACGATGAGCTCCTGAGGAGTGCGCTCATCCGGGGTCGTGACCTCCAGCGGCTCATCGACATGCTCCTCAAAGGAGCCCGCGCCGAACTGGCGGGAGCGCGTCGCCAGATCGAGCTGCCGGCCCTCATCACCTCGGCGATCAGGGGCTTCGAGGCGGTCCGTCCGATCCAGACCACGCTGCTGCCCCCCATCGAATTGTTCGTGGACGACGACGCGGTAGTACAGATCCTCGGAGTCTTTCTCGAGAACGCCATCGCGCACAGCCCGGCTGGCTCGCAGATCACCGTCAAGATCTCGATCCGGGACGCCGAGGTCGCCATCACGGTCAGCAACGAAGGACGCCTGCCCGAGGGCCTCGACCCGGAGGAACTCTTCGAGCCGTTCAGGCGGGGAGCCGAGGCCACCTCATCCGGCGTCGGACTCGGCCTTTACATCGCCAGTCAGCTTGCCGAGGTCCTGGACGGAAGCATCAAGGTCGAACAGGTTGACGATGAGATCGGCTTCACCCTCCGGTTCCCGACCGGAACGACCGAGGGGAATCAGCCGACGATCAACGTCTCTTCGTTGAGCGGGTAATCGACCCGGAGCACTTCGCAGTCACGTGCGAAGACCCACTCGCTGAAAGCGACATGAGCAGGCTCCGAGTAGTACGCCTGATGCATCTCTTCGTTCTCGAACTCGGTGAGCAAAAGGTACGAGTAACCGCCGGACCTTCCACTTACGTCCTTGCCGAAGCGAAGTCCGGTGAATCCCGGGATCGTCTCGGTCCACTTCCTGACCTGATCGACCATCTCCCGCTCTTCCTCGTCCGTCAGCTCCTTCGGGAACTTGAACAGAACAACGTGCTGCGGCCTCTCGCTCACGACACCTCTTTCTTCGATCACTGGTAGAACCATACCGACAGGGTCATTTCGCATGGGAAGGGGAGGGTCATGGCGGTTGCTCCAGATACCAGCACGATGTGGACCCGAGCCTTCGCAACCCGAGCGGGAAGTGACGAGGAAGGGGGCCTGGCGGCGATCCTCGCTCTTGCCGGTGCGACCGACATCATCTCGTTCGCCGGAGGTTTTCCCGATCCTGAGACGTTCCCGGGCCGGACCCTCAGCGACATCTTCGAACGGCTGATCGATTCGGGCGATCCCTCGGTGCTCCAGTACGCGCCCGTCAAGGGCCTGCCGGGACCAAGAGACTTCATCTCGCAGCGGCTCGAACGCCTCGAGGGGGCTCGGCCGGCCGATGATGAACTGATCATCACGAGTGGGACGATCGAGGCGATCGAACTCCTGAGCAAGAGCCTCATAGACCCGGGTGATCTCGTCCTGGTGGAGGGCCCGACCTACCTCGGCGCCATCATGGCGTTCGAGAGCTACGAGGCGAACGTGGTGGCCGTCCCGATGGACGAAGACGGCGTGGATGTCGAACAACTCGCCGAGGTCGTCGCGTGGCTCGGGCCCCCGAAGCTCTTCTACTCGATCCCGGACTACCAGAACCCGGCGGGCATCACTCTCACAGAGGAACGGCGAAAGGCTCTCGTTGAGGTCGCCCGTAAACACGGCTTCCTGATCGTCGAAGACGTCGCCTACCGGGAGCTCGGCTTCTCGGGTGCTCGGCTACCGAGCCTCTGGACCCTGGCCCCCGATGTGGTTCTTCAGGCAGGCACCTTCTCGAAGACGTTCGTTCCCGGCGTTCGACTCGGTTGGGGCGCGGGCCCGAAGGAGATCGTCGCCAAGATGATCTGGGCGAAACAGAATACCGATCAGTGTTCCGGCGCGCTCGGGCAGCGGCTCCTCGAGGAGTACGGGCGTTCCGGTGGCCTCGACGAGCAAGCCGCCGCCGCACGCGCGCTGTACGGCAGGCGTTGCGGGCTCTTGATGGATGCGCTGCAGACGCACATGCCGGAGGGAGTGGAATGGACACGCCCAGGTGGTGGGTTCTTCTCGTGGTTGACACTCCCCGAGAGCAACGACGGCACCGACCTCGCCCGTAAGGCGGTCACCGACGGCGTGGCGATCGTTCCCGGCGCTCCCTTCTTTCCCGGCGACGGCGGCGAGCGGAACATCCGGCTTTCGTTCAGCAGGGTTGCAGATGCAGCCATCGAGGAGGGGATCGAGCGACTGTCGTCACTCATCACCCTCGGTACGAAAGGACAGCGCTGATGGCAGACGCCGATCGCTATTTCGCGCAGCAGAGCGACGTACGTCCGGAGGGTGAAGGAACCTTCGTCCAGTGGAGCGAACTCGACCCGATCGAGGTCGTCCCCGGACTTCGCTTCCAGCCCGTGCTCGGTGACCGGCTGATGGTGAACATCGTGAGCTTCGGTCCCAACACCGTGGCCCCGGTCCACTGGCACGACGAGGAGCAGATCTCGTTCGTCATCGAAGGTGAGTTCGAGTTCGAGGTCGGGGGCCAGAAGCAGGTCGTCAAACGTGGCGGGGCGATCCATATCCCACCGAACGTCCCCCACGGCGCCCGCACCTACGACAACACCTGCGTGGAGGTCGATGTCTTCAACCCCCCACGCAAGGGTCTCCTCGAACTGATGGGTTTGATCGACGACGACGGAGAGAGGATCGATCCCTACTAGCTATGGACCTCAATCTTGATGGCCGCAAGGCGGTCGTGACGGGCGGATCCAAGGACTGGGCCGCGCCATCGCGGGTGAACTCGCCCGGGAGGGAGCCGACGTCGCGATCTGCTCTCGCGATCGAGAGGAGGTCTCGCAGGCGGGGAAAGAACTCGAAGCTCACGGTCGCGCCGTCTTCGCTCGAGCGGCCGACGTCACCGATCCCGACCAGGTGAAGCAGTTTGTCGCCGACTCGGCATCCGCCCTCGGCGGCATCGACATCCTCGTGAACAACGCGGGTCGCGCTCACCCCGGAACCTTCGCGACGCTCACCGACGAGGACTGGAAAGAGGATCTCAACGTCAAGCTGTTCTCGATGATCCGGTGCTCACGGGAGGTCCTCCCCTACATGAAGGACCGAAGCGGCGGGCGCATCATCAACATCAACGCGGTACAGGGCAAATCACCCGATCCAAGGTTCTTCGCCACGACTACAGACCGGGCCGCGTGCCTCGCCTTTACCAAAGCCCTGTCGATCGAACTGGCCCCCGAGGAGGTGCTGGTCAACTCGGTCAACATCGGTTTCGTGGTCACTCCGCAGTGGGCGAACATCCACCAGCACCGGGCCCCCGAGCTATCCGAGGACGAGTTCTTCGCCCGCATGGCCGAGGCCGACGTGCCGCTCGGCCGCTTCGGCAACCCAGACGAGGTGTCGGGGATGGTGGCGTTCCTCGCGAGCGACCGCGCGAGCTACATCACCGGAGCGAGCATCGACATCGCCGGGGGCATGGGCCGCTACATCTAGCCCAAGAGACTGGGCTCGGCCTCGACCTGTGAGCGGTTCGGCCCGCTGGGGGTCAGTTCAGACGGCCGGTGTCGCCGCCGTACCAGTCCACGCCGTCGGGCGCCACCCGCACGGTCACCGTCCGCAGGTGAGTGAAGTCGTGGAAGGACTCCCACCCGCCCTCGCGCCCGCTGCCGCTGTCCCGGACCCCGCCCCACGGAGCCGCGGGGTCCAGCCGGTGATGGTCGTTCACCCACACCAACCCGTGTAACGAACGCCCCGCGACCCGGTGGGCCCGTGCGACGTCGCGGGTCCAGATCGACGACCCGAGGCCGTACGGGGAGTCGTTCGCCTTGCGCACCGCGTCGTCCTCGTCGTCGAACGGCACGACGACGGCGACCGGGCCGAAGATCTCCTCCCTCGTGCAGCGACTCTCGTTGGTGAGGCCCACGATCACGGTGGGCTCGACGAAGAACCCGCCCTCTAACCCGGGGATCTCGGGCACGCCCCCGCCGGTCGCGATCGTCCCGCCCTCCTCGCCGCCGAGCACCACGTAGCCCAGCACGCGCTCCCGTGCCACCTGCGAGATCAGTGGACCGAGCTGGGTGTCGGGCTCGAACGGGTCGCCGATCCGGATCGATCGCGCGATCTCCACCAGCGCCTCGACGAACTCGTCGTGGATCGAGCGCTGCACCAGCAGCCGGCTGCCGCAGATGCACGTCTGGCCGGCCGCGACGAACGCCCCGAAGGCGACCCCCTTCGCGGCCTCCTCGATGTCGACGTCGTCGAACACCATCACGGGCGTCTTTCCGCCGAGCTCGAGGGTGACCTTCGCGAAGTGTGCGGCGGCCGCGCGGCCGACCGCCCGCCCGGCCGCCGTGCCACCGGTGAACGTGATCTTGCCGACGTCCGGGTGGGCGGAGAGACGGCCGCCCGCGACGGCACCGATGCCGGGAGCGACGTTCAGCACGCCCGCGGGGATGCCTGACTCCAGGGCGATCCGGCCGAGCATCAGACTGGTGAGGGGCGTGAGCTCGGAGGGCTTGAGGACGACGCTGTTCCCCGTGGCGAGCGCGGGCGCCAGGCTCTTAGAGCCGATCATCATCGGGTGGTTGAACGAGCTGAGGATCCCCACGACCCCGATCGGGAACCGCGACGTGTACGTGTGGTACGGCCCGGGCATCGGGATCACGTCCGTGCGGTCGGCCACGAGGAGCGCGGCGTTGTACCGGTACCACTCGGGCAGCCGGCCGAGTTGGGCGCGTGTCTCGGCGATCGGCCTTCCGTTGCAGAGCGTTTCGACCTGGTAGAGATCGTCGATCCGCGCTTCGACCGCGTCCGCGAACGTGTTCAGGGCGCGCGCTCGAGCCGCGGGCACCATCCGGCTCCAGGATCCTTCCTCGAAGGCCAGACGGCCGGCGGCGACCGCGGCGTCGATATCGGCCTCTCCGGCCGCGGCGACGTCGGAGACCTGCCGGCCGGTGGACGGATCGGTCACCGGCAGGCGCTCGCCGTCCGCGGCGGGCCTCCACGTGCCACCGATCAGCAGCTCGCGAGGCACGTCGATCCTGGCGAGGATCTGCTTGCCGCGCGTGGAAGCCGCTTGTTCCTGTTCGATCGCCATCGTCAGCTCGCGATCTCCGTCGCCCGAGCGGCGACGACCTCTTCCTGCATCGTCTCGAACCGGCGGAGGAGCTCGGCCTGCACAACGGCGACCTCGTTGTCAGAGGCGTGCCGTGGGTGCGGGAGGTCGATGGGGACGTCGGCATAGAGGCGACCGCCGGGTGCCAGCATCAGCACCCGGTTCGACAGCTGGGCCGCTTCGGTGATGTCGTGGGTCACGAAGAGCACGGTCTTCTGCGTCTGGGCCCAGATCTCCTGCAGCTGTTCGCGCAGCCCCCGTGCGGTGATCGCGTCGAGGTGGCTGAACGGCTCGTCCATCAACAGGAGGTCCGGCTCCACCGAGAAGGCCCGCGCGATGCCGACCCGCTGCTGCATGCCTCCGGAAAGCTGCGAAGGGAACTTGTCCCCATCGTCCTGCAGACCCACCATCCGGAGGTAGGTCGTCGCCCGATCCCGGGCGTCGGCGGGACTCCCTTCGATCACGTAGAGCATGTTCTGCATGACGGTCCGCCACGGGAGCAGCCGGGGCTCCTGGAAGACGTAGCCGAGCCGAGCCTGCCGCTCACCCTCGGAGACCGAAACGCTGCCGCTCGTGGGCTCCTCGATCCCGGAAACGATGTTCAGCAGCGTGCTCATGCCGCACCCGGAGGGACCGACGACCGAGACGAAGACATGCCCGCCGATCTCGAAGCTCAGGTCCTCGATCGCCGTGGTTGACCGGGACCGGCGCTCGATCGCCGGGAAGGTCTTGTTCAGGTGCTCGACCTGCAGGGTGGCCACTCGCTCCGCTCCTCTCGGCTCGGTTGTCCCTTACGTGCCCGTCGTCCCCACGTCGATCTCCTCCACCTGCCGCTCGATGGCGGTCAGCTGCGCATCGCGCCAGCGGAAGGCCCGGCGCTGGAGCCGGACGAGGAATACGCGGTCCAACAGCACGATGAACCCGACGAACAGGATCACCCATCCCACGAACCCCTTGTATCGGTTCGCATCGTACCAGTACCGGCTCCGCCAACCGACGCCATCGCTCGCGGAGAACCACTCTCCCAGCAGGACCGCGTTCCAGGCGATGATCACGGCGAACCGGAAACCGGCGAACAGATAGCCGGTCACCGCCGGGATCTGCATGTGACGGAAGCGCCGGTACCGGGACACGTGATAGGCGCCCGACATCCGCCGGAGGTCCCTCGGGATTGCCTGGATCCCCTGGACCACGTTGACGGCGACGAAGGGGAACGCGGAGAGGAATGTGGTGATTACTACGGCGGTGTCGCCCAGACCCAACCACATCTGGGTGAGGAACGCCCATATGATCGCGGGCAAGGCCACCAGCACGAGCAGCGTGTCCTTCAGCAGCGCTTCCGCGACCTTCGACCCGCCGATCACGACGCCGGTTACGACACCGAGCACCATCGAGATCGCGAGCCCCAGCGAGAACCGCGGAAGCGTTGCAGCGAAGTGCTCGAGGAACTCGCCGCGCACGACGCCGCCGTGCCGCCCGCCGGTCACCTCGATCCAGAGGAAGCCGAACACCTCGGCCGGTCCGGGGAAACGGTCCTCGTAGAGCGCCACGAGCTGCCAGACCGCCAGGAGGAACACGTAGCTCGCGAGTCGCGCGAACAGGTCGGACCGCAAGAACCGGCCGATCGAGGCGAGCGGCCCCTGGGACGTGGACGGCGTCACGAGCGCTTGGCTCACTGCTTCTCCTCCAGCCGCCAGCGGAAGAGGTACCGCTCAAGCCGCGCCAGCAGGAACCGCTCGACGAGGATCATGAAGACGATGAACAGCAGGACCCACGCAAGGGTTCCGGGGATCGAGAAGTCCTCGAATTCCCTGCGGATCTGGAATCCGACGCCGGAGGAGGAGCCGAAGACCTCGGTGAGTTGCTCGACCTTCCAGGCGAGCGCGAACGAGAGGCGGACGCCGGCGAAGGCGAAGGGCGCCACCGACGGGATCAGCACGTGGCGGACGACCGAGCCGTGAGGGCGCTCGAAGGCGTCGCTCATCTGCACCAGCCGGCGGTCGACGGAGTCCAGCCCCTCCGCCACGTTGATCGCGACGTAGGGCATCGCCACGAGGCCGACGGAGATCACCGGCCCCAGGATCGAGATGCCCAGGACCACGAGGGCCAAGACCGCGTAGGTGATGCCGGGGATGCTGCCGGCGACCATCACCATGTCGTGGAAGAACGCTCGCCACCACCGGCTGGTTCCCATCAGATACCCAACGGGGAAGCCGATCAGCAGCGCCAGCCCGAACCCGTAGCCCAGCCGGAGGATCGTGGGGGCGAAATGGTGGACGAAGGCACCCGACCGGACGATCTCCCACATCACCTGCCCGATCTCAAGCGGAGGGGGGAGCAGAAACTCGCCGACGACGAGCTCGGAGAGGAGCGTCCAGACGAGGAGGAACCCGCCGACGCCGATCAGCAGGCCGGCGACCCCGCGCACGCGGCGTCGCCCGGCGAGCGACAGGTGGGCGGTCCCTCTAGGGCCGCGCCCGACGGTCGTCGAACTCACGGACGCCGCCCTCCTGCCGCTCGCTTAGCCGGTTCGGGTTCGATCACTCCTGCGCTTCGACGATATCGAACCGTGGGCTCTCCGGAGAATCGGAGAGACCCGCGTCGTTGAGCATCGGGAAGATCTTCGACTCGGTATCGACCCACTCGTCATCGAGGTACACGGTCTCCACGAACCAGTCGTGCTGAGCCATATAGTCCTTGATGAAGGCGATCTCCTCGGGAGTTTCGACCGCGAAGTGCTGCGGATAGCTCTCGATGATCTCGTCCTGGTTCGCCTGCCACTCCTGGATGCCACGCTCCCACAGCGAGAGGAAGAACGCGACCTCCTCGGGGTGGTCGTCGTACCAGTCCGTCGGGGCCATGAAGATGTTGATCATCGGTCCGTCGTGGTCGGGTGCCTCGGCGACCTCCGCGTAGAGGTCGGCCGCCGTCTTCCCGTCGTACAGGACCCGGACATCGCCGTTCAGCAGCGGCGGGACGTTGAAGTCCGGCAGCACGAGCGCCCCGGCCACCTCGTTATCGGCCGCCAGCGCTCCAGTGTTGGTGAGGTCGGCTACCACGAGCTCGAAGTCACCGCCGCCGGCCCGGAAGTCGAGGCCGTACATCTCGTTGGCGAGCGCGCCCCAGACCACCGTGGAAGACACCGAGTCCCAGACGGCGATCTTCTCACCCTCCAGGTCCTCGAGCGTCTGTGCGTCGGAGTCGGCCGGCACGACGAGGATGCTCCGGTCGATGTTGTACTTGCCGAAGACCGTGGCGGGCCGACCGGTCTCCTCCTCGATGAGCGGCACCTCGAACGACGCGATCGAGACGATGTCCGCGTGCCCACCGGCGTACAGGCCGAACTCGTCCCAGCTCGCCTGCTCGATGATCCGGATCCCGGATTCGGCCTCCATCTCTTCACGGATGCCCGAGTCTTTCAGGTAGTCCCACACCGGGTCCGGGGCGAAGGTGAAGCGGATGACGCCGTCTTCTCCGGTGTCGCCGCCGGAACTGGCATCGCCACCGTCATTCCCGCACGCCACCGCTACGATGGCAAACACGCTCACCATCACCATCGCCAACGTGCGGAAGATCCCCGCCCTGCGCATGATCCTCATCGTCCCCGCGTCCTCCTCCGCCCGGACCGCCCGGACCTCATCCGAGGCCCTCCCTCATCGGGAAAGCCGTTTCGCCGACTATATATATAATATAAGAACCCATCCGGGGTTCCCGCGGGCAGAGGAGCAGCACCATGGCTTACTACGTGAAGGAGCGGACGGGGGTCTCCGAGGAGGTGTGGGCCGAGATCCGCGCGACGGTGAGCGAGATCCTGTCGGCGGTCGAGCAGGAGGGCGAGCCGGCGGTGCGTCGCTACTCCGAGCGGTTCGACGGGTGGAGCCCGCCCTCGTTCCGCGTCTCCCCCGACGATGTCCTCGCCGCGCAGGATGCTCTCTCCGGGGAGCTGCGTCAGCACGTGGCGTTCGCGCAGGCGCAGGTCCGTGGGTTCGCCGAGCTCCAGCGGTCCACGCTGGTCGACGAGGAGTGGCAGACTCTCCCCGGCGTCACGCTCGGGCAGCGCTTCATCCCGGTCGACTCCGTCGGCGCGTACTCGCCGGGCGGGCTGTATCCGCTCATCGCCTCGGCGATCATGACGGTCGTGACGCCGAAGGTCGCGGGCGTCCCCCGGGTGTGGTCGCCTGCGCACCCCCGCGGGGCCCCGCCGGGATGCACCCGCCACAGCTCTACGCGATGGCGACCTCGGGCGCTGACGAGATCCTCTGCATCGGCGGCGTGCAGGCGTTCGCCGCGATGACGTTCGGGATCGAAGACGTAGCGCCGGTCGACATGCTCGTCGGCGCCGGCAACGCCTACGTCGCCGAGGCGAAGCGGCAGCTGTTCGGGACCGTGGGGATCGACCTGCTCGCCGGGCCGACCGATGTGATGGTGCTCGCGGACGACTCCGCCGATCCCGAGATCGTGGCGGCCGACCTGCTCGGCCAGGCCGAGCACGGCCC
>JBKJZQ010000129.1:0-31174 GCA_046715095.1 Actinomycetota bacterium
ACGTGACAGTCAACCGGGCCCGCACCGTGAGGGTCGTCCGATGACAGAGATGTTGCTGCCGGGGGTGATCGGTTCCATCCAGAGCCCCAAGGAGTTCGCTCCCCGCCAGCGACTATGCTTCGGACACCGTCTCAGCGTTATCCCCAGTCCGCCTGAGCCCGAGACCGAGGTCCCCTGTTTTTACGGGGCGGTGACGCCTTGAATCTCGGCGAGCATGATCCCGGCTCCACCCGGTGAGGGCGCAGAGCTCGTCCCACCGCTGCCTCCCTCGGTCCCTTTCGACGCCAGGGCCCAAGGGTCGCGTTGGCGGACATTTTTCGGTGAGGCAACGAATCGATTTCCCGGACATTTCTAGTGAGTCAACTCGGGGGCTTGACTGATGGGAGGATCTGGTCGATACTTCGCCTTCACTACGCCCCTGCAGCGTCGCCGGGGTTCGTATTAGCCGAGATGGAAGAGCGATACGGATGACGAACCCGAGCAGCACCCAGGCGACGATCAGCAGCTTCCTCCACGTCCTCGTACTTATTACCTAGGCGCGCCCTCCCGACCCCTGGTCGGCGAGCGTGTGCCTAACCCTCCGGTCACCGGAGGGTTTTTTCGTTCCCGGAGATTCCCGAGAGGTGGTGCCTCAAACGCAGAACGGCAAGAACCGAAATACCTAAAGGCAGAAGCAAACAGGGCACGAGCCGCCCCATTGAGCGGCAGGGCAGACAGAAGCGGGCCGCCTCGGCGGGACGCAGAACAGGAGAAGACATGAAGTTCCACATCGGGAACGGCGACTACATCGGTACCGCGGAGTGGCAGGCCCCCGGGCAGGTCGCGCTGGAGATGGACGACGACGGCCACCGTGCCTGGTTCGCCCGGTATTTCTCGGCCGAGGATTCGTTCATGGCCGGTCCGGTCGAGTCGCCTGCGATGGCGATGCACCGCAGGGACGATTCCCCTCGTGCGTTCGAGCATGCGGCCTTCCGGCTGGCGGCCTACTCGTACAAGGTCCGGCGCAGTGACGACCGGGCCGCGGCTCACGGTTAGAGGGGGAGACGACATGAGGTTGGTCAGGATCCAGAAGAAGAGGAAACGACGCTGATGAACGGTGCAAGCTCTCTGATCAAGTCTCTCGAGGCCGCCGGCGTCGACGTGGTGTTCGGTATCCCGGGCGGCGCGATCCTCCCGGCGTACGACCCGCTCCTGGAGTCTCCGATCCGGCACGTTCTCATGCGCCACGAGCAGGGCGCCGGACACGCGGCCTCCGGATACGCGCACGTGACCGGCAGGCCCGGTGTGTGCATGGCGACGTCTGGTCCGGGTGCCACCAACCTCGTGACTCCCATCGCCGACGCGTACATGGACTCCGTTCCGATGGTTGCGATCACCGGTCAGGTCCCGCGACCGGTGATCGGCAACGACGCCTTCCAGGAGGCCGACATCACCGGTATCACCCTGCCCATCACGAAGCACAACTACAAAGTGATGGACCCCGAGGAGATCCCGGAAGCGATCGCCGAAGCGTTCCACATCGCGTCGACCGGACGTCCGGGGCCGGTGCTGGTGGATATCCCCAAAGACGTGCTGCAGGCGGAGACCTCGTTCGCGTGGCCGGAGTCGATCAACCTGCCCGGCTACCGCCCGACGACGAAGCCGAACCGGAAGCAGATCAAGGCTGCAGCGGATCTCATCCGCCGCGCCGAACGTCCGGTGCTGTACGTCGGGGGAGGCGTCCTGAAGGCGCGGGCGGCTGCTGAACTGATGGCGCTCGCCGAGGCGATCGGCGCTCCCGTGGTCACGACCCTGATGGCCCGCGGCGCGTTCCCCGACGATCATCCGCTTTGTCTCGGGATGCCGGGCATGCACGGGAACTACGCGGCCGTTACCGCGATGCAGCGCTCCGACCTCCTGATCACGATGTGCGCCCGCTTCGACGACCGTGTCACCGGCAACCTCGCGACCTTCGCGGCGGGGGCCAAGATCATCCACGCGGACGTCGATCCGGCCGAGATCGGTAAGAACCGAGCGGTGGACGTTCCTATCGTCGGCGACGCCAAGTCGACCATCATCGAGCTCACCAAGGTCGTCCTGCACGACAACGCGAGTCATGGCCGCCCGGACTTCTCGTCGTGGATGGCCGAGACCAGGGCGTGGAGCCGGGAGCACCCGATCTCCTACACGCAATCGGAAGACGGCCCGATCAAGCCGCAGTTCGTCGTCGACAAGCTGGGTCAGCTCACGGGCGGGGATGCGATCGTCGTGACCGGGGTCGGGCAGCACCAGATGTGGGCGTCGCAGATCATGCCGGTCAACAAGCCGTACTCCTTCGTCACCTCCGGAGGACTGGGAACGATGGGCTACGCGGTTCCCGCGGCGCTGGGGGCCAAGGTCGGCCGACCGGACGAACGGGTCGTGGCGATCGACGGGGACGGATGTTTTCAGATGACCGCCCAGGAACTGGCGACCGCAACGATCGAGAAGATCCCGTTTACGGTCTGCATCCTGAACAACAGCCACCTCGGCATGGTGAAGCAGTGGCAGGAGCTGTTCTACGACCACCGCCTCTCAGAGGTGCACCTGCCTCAGGTTCCGGACTACGTCAAGCTGGCCGAGGCGTACGGCGGAGTCGGGCTGCGGGCGACGGATCCCTCGGAGGTCGAGGCGACCTTGGACAAGGCGCTATCGGTCGACGACCGTCCGTGCGTGATCGACTTCCGGACCGACGCCGAAGAGATGTGCTTCCCGATGGTGCCGTCGGGAGCCTCCAACGATGATCTGATCCTCGGCCCGGTCGGAGAGACCGAGGTCCACCCAAGCTTCGAGGCCGGTGCCGCTGCATTCGGGGGCCAGGGCGCATGAGCGAGTCAGAGCTCACCATCCCGAGCGCCACACCCGCCGCGAAAGGGAAAGCATGAGCGAGATTACGACGCACACGATCTCTGTCCTGGTCGAGAACCGTCCCGGTGCCCTGGCGCGGGTCTCCGGGTTGTTCGCCAGGCGGGGCTACAACATCGATTCGCTCGCCGTCGGAGAGACCGAAGATCGCACGATCTCCCGGATGACGATCGTTGTCTCGGTCGAAGGGAAGCCTCTCGAGCAGGTCACTAAACAGCTCCACAAGCTCGTGAGCGTTCTACGCATCGCCGAGCTTCCCCATGACGCATCCATTGAGCGCGAGCTGGCGCTGATAAAGGTCGGGGTCGACGCCGGGAGACGCGCCGAGGTGCTCGAGATCGTCGAGATCTTCCGCGCCAAGGTCGTCGACGTCGACGCCGGCGCACTGACGGTTGAAGCCACCGGCACCCCCGACAAGGTCGCGGCCCTCGAGGAGCTGCTCCGGCCCTACGGGATCGTCGAGATGGCCCGCACCGGAACCGTTGCGCTAGGCCGCGGCTCGATCGGACTCAAAGCGCCGAAGCTCCGACCGGTCTCGATCGAAGATCGATCCCGAGATCGAGGGATCCGTGAGCAGACGGGTGAAGCGATGTTTGGTCACGGATCCTGAGAATGTCCGCCTAGTTCGAAAGAGAGAACTCACATGCCAGCCAAGATGTACTACGAGAATGACGCCCGGACCGACGCGCTGAAGAATAAGCGTGTGGCGGTCCTGGGATACGGAGCGCAGGGTCGCGCTCACGCGCTCAACATGAAGGACTCCGGACTCGACGTCACGGTGGGACTCCGCAAGGACTCCGCGTCGTGGAAGCGCGCCGAGGCCGACGGCCTCGCCGTCGCAACCGTCAACGAAGCATGCTCGGATGCTGACCTCGTCGCCATGTTGGTCCCGGATCAGAACGCCGCCGATGTGTACCGCGAGTCGGTCGAGCCGAACCTGAAGCCCGGTGCGGCGCTGCTGTTCGCCCACGGATTCAACGTCCACTTCGGTCAGATCAACGCGCCGAAGGAGAACGACGTCATCATGATCGCTCCGAAGGCCCCCGGCCCGCTCGTGCGCCGGACCTTCGAAGAGGGCAGTGGCACGCCGGCGCTGCTCGCCGTCCACCAGGATGCAACCGGCGAAGCGACCGAAACGGCGCTTGCCTACGCGCAGGCGCTGGGCTGCACGCGCGCCGGAGTGATCGAAACGACCTTCGCAGAGGAGACCGAGACGGATCTCTTCGGGGAACAGGCGGTCCTATGCGGGGGAACCTCGCGACTTATACAGGCCGGCTTCGAGACCCTGGTCGAGGCCGGCTACCAGCCCGAGATCGCCTACTTCGAATGCCTGCACGAGCTGAAGCTGATCGTCGACCTGCTCTACGAGGGCGGGTTCACTAAGATGCGAGACGCCATCTCCGACACGGCCGAGTACGGCGACCTCACCCGCGGCAAGCAGATCGTGGGACCAGAGGTTGAAGCAGCGATGCGCAGGACCCTCGAAGACATCCGCTCCGGGGCTTTTGCCAAGGAGTTCATCCTCGAGAACAAGGCCGGTACGCCGGTTCTCCAGGCCGAGCGCCGCCGTCAGGCCGAGCTGCCGATCGAGAAGGTCGGCATCAAACTGAGGGAGATGATGTCGTGGATGGCCAAAGACAAGTAGGTGAGACAGCGGCAGGAGATGTAGCCGGCGTAGTAGCCGGCGACGTACGGATCTTCGATACGACGCTGCGGGACGGGGAGCAGTCCCCGGGTATCTCGCTGAACCTCAAAGAGAAGGTCGAGATCGCCGAGCAGCTGGCGCGCTTGGGCGTTGACGTGATCGAAGCCGGATTCCCGATCAACGGTCCCGGAGAGGTCGAAGCCGTCAAGGCGATCGCAACGCGCGTCCGGGGCCCGATCATCACCGGGCTGGCGCGCTCTGAAGCCGCGGATATCGACATCGCGGCCGAAGCCGTGGCGGCTGCCGAGAGAGCTCGCATCCATACCTTCATCGCGACCAGCGAGATCCATATGTCCGCCAAGCTGCGGATGACTCCCGACGAGGTCCTTGCGGCCGCGGCCGGCGGTGTCGAGCGAGCCCGTCGTCATGTGGACGATGTCGAGTTCTCGACCGAGGACGGGACGCGCTCGGATCTGGAGTTCGTTGCGAAGGTCTTCAAGGCGACCGCCAGAGCGGGAGCGACGACGCTTAACTTTCCCGACACGGTCGGTTACGCGCTCCCCGAGGAGTACGGCGAGATGCTTCGTTTCCTCATCGACGAGGTGGACGAGGACGTGATCTGGAGCGTCCACACCCACGATGATCTGGGCTTGGCCGTGGCCAATGCGCTCGCCGGGATCGCGGCAGGGGCACGGCAGGTCGAGGTCGCCGTCAACGGGATCGGCGAGCGCGCTGGCAACTGCTCGCTCGAGGAGATCGTGATGGCCATGCGGACGCGAACGTCTGGGTCCCTCGATTCGAAAGTCAACTCCCGCGAGATCGCACGCACGTCTCGCATGGTCTCGATGCTCACCGGTTATCCCGTGCAGCCGAACAAGGCGATCGTCGGTGCCAATGCATTCGCGCACGAGGCGGGCATCCACCAGCACGGCGTGATGGTCGAGCGCACCACGTACGAGATCATGGACCCGGTCGATGTCGGACTGGAGGGTTCCAAGATCGTCCTCGGCAAGCATTCCGGCCGCCACGCGTTCAGCAAGGCACTTGAGGACCTGGGCTTCCATCTCGGCAAGGAAGACGTTCAGCATGCGTTCGCACGGTTCAAGGAGCTGGCGGATCGGAAGATCCGCATCACCGACGTCGACCTCGAAGCGATCGTGGCCGATGAGATCGCCAGCGAAGCCGACGAGTTCGAGATGATCTCGCTGGCGGTGACCGGAGGCACGCACTCCGCCCCGACGGCGACGATCCGTCTCAAACATGGAGACGAGGAGATCGACGAGTCCGCGATCGGGGACGGCATGATCGACGCCGCTTGCGGTGCGATCCAGCGCGCGACCGGAGTGACGGCGCGCCTCGAGTCGTTCAATTCTTCGAGCGTGACGGGTGGCATCGACGCGTTAGGTGATGTCACGGTGGTTCTCGTCTCCGAGGAAGGGGACGACGAGCCACCCAGACGAGCCACCGGGCGGGGGGTGTCTACCGACGTGGTCGAGGCGTCGGCCCGGGCTTATCTCTCGGCGGTCAACCGGCTGATCCGGTTGAAGGCCCGCTCCACAGAGACGGTCGGCTAGTGGCTCCACCAGCCTGGCGGAGCCACTAATGGGAAGCACGATCACTCAGAAGATCCTGGCGCGCGCCGCCGGCCGCGATGAGGTCGGTGCGGGCGAGATCGTCACGTGCAAGGTTGACCTTGCCATGGCCAACGACGTCACCGCCCCATCGGCGGCGGACGCGTTCCGGCGGATGGGCGTCCCGGACGTCTGGGACAGGAGCAAGATCGCCCTGGTCGCGTCTCACTTCGTTCCGGCAAAGGACATCGCGACCGCGAAGCTCATGACCCGGATGAGGCAGTTCGCGATCGAGTACGACATCGAGCATTTCTTCGAGGTAGGACGGGGTGGGATCGAGCACATCCTGCTACCCGAGGAGGCGTTGACGCTTCCGGGACAGGTCGTGATCGGTGCCGATTCGCACTCCTGTACCTACGGCGCGCTCGGTTGCTTCTCGACCGGTGTCGGGTCCACGGACCTCGCCGCGGTGTGGGCTACGGGGGAGATCTGGCTCAAGGTGCCGGAGACCATGAAGATCGTCTACACCGGCGTCCCGGGCGATTGGGTGATGGGCAAGGATCTGATCCTGTCGGTCATCGGCCGCATCGGCGACGACGGCGCCTCGTACATGGCGATGGAGCACACGGGCGACAGCCTCCAGTACCTCTCGATGGACGCCCGGCTCACGTTGACGAACATGGCGATCGAGGCGGGGGCCAAGTCGGGCATCGTGCCGCCAGACGAGACCACACTGGACTACGTCCGGACGAGGCAGGAGATCATGGGGCGACCCAATGACTTCGAGGTCTTCGCCTCGGACGACGATGCGCATTTCGCCCAGGTGATCGAGGTCGACCTCAACGGTGTGGAGCCGATGATCGCCCAACCGTCGCTGCCCTCGCTGTCGATACCGGTCTCGACGGTCGAGCGACGCAAGGTCGATCAGGTGTTCATCGGGTCGTGCACCAACGCCCGCATCGAAGATCTGCGGATGGCGGCCCACGTCTTGGGCGACGCGCGTGTCGCTCCGGGGGTGCGCCTGATGGTGATCCCCGCAACGCAGCGGGTGTGGAAGCAGGCGAACGAGGAGGGATTGCTCGAGAGGTTCGCGGATGCCGGGGCTTCGGTATCCACCCCGACCTGCGGCGCCTGCCTCGGTGCGCACATGGGCGTCGTGGGACCCGGTGAGGTCTGTGTCTCGACCTCGAACCGCAACTACGTCGGCCGCATGGGCGACCCAACCGCCCAGGTCTACCTGGCGAACCCGGCCGTCGCGATGGCCGCTGCGGTGGCGGGCGAGATAGTGCACCCCGACGAGATCACCAGCGCGCCGGCTGGGGCGGTGTTGACGGGTGGGTAAGGCATTCCGTTACGAGGACAACGTCGATACGGACGTGATCATCCCAGCTCGTTACCTCACGACGACTGAAGAGTCGGAGCTCGCCAAGCATGCGCTCGAGGATCTCGACGCGACCTTCGTGGAGCGCGTGGAGGCGGGAGACGTCATCGTTGCCGGCAAGAACTTCGGGTGCGGCTCGAGCCGGGAGCATGCGCCGATGGCCCTCAAGGGGACCGGCGTAGCAGGGGTGGTGGCGTCGAGCTTCGCGCGCATCTTCTTCCGGAACGCGATCAACACCGGGCTC
This sequence comes from Actinomycetota bacterium, assembly GCA_046715095.1. GTDB lineage: Bacteria > Actinomycetota > CADDZG01 > CADDZG01 > WHSQ01 > WHTI01. The sequence continues at coordinate 7,725 of JBKJZQ010000129.1, forward strand.
CCGATCATTGAGTGTCCCGAGGCCGTCGCCGGCATCTCCGATGGCGATGAGGTAACCATCGATGCCGATGCCGGCATCGTGCGCAACGCCACGACGGGCGAGGAGTTCAAGGGCGAGCCGATGCCGGAGTTCGTGATGGACATCGTGCGCGCCGGCGGACTCGTCGAGTGGGTGAAGGCCAAGCAATGAGGATCGCCGTGCTGCCCGGTGACGGGATCGGACCCGAGGTGATCGAGCCGGCGCTCGCCGAGTTGCCCGGTGAAGCCGAGGTCGTCCGCATCGAGGCGGGGGCCGAGCGCTACCTGGCAACGGGCGAACTGGTGACCGACGCCGATCTCGACGCGATCCGGGACTCCGATGCCCTTCTCTTCGGAGCGGTCGGCGATCCGCGGGTGCCAGACGGCGTGCTGGAGCGGGGTGTGCTCCTACGTCTCCGCAAGGAGCTCGATCTCTACATCAACCTGCGTCCTTTTCCCGAGCTCGGGCTCACGTTCGTGAGGGAGAACTCAGAGGGTCCCTACGCGGGCGTGGGCGAGAGGAACGGCGATCTCGCTACCGAGACCTCGATCAACACGAGGTCGGCGATTGAGCGATGCGTGCGCTACGCCTTCACGTTCGCCGGCGAGCGCGAGCAGCGGCTCCATCTGGTCCACAAGACCAACATCATGACCTACGGGGGCGGACTGTGGCGTGAGGTCTTCGACGAGGTCGCCGGAGCGTTCCCCGGGGTCGAGACCGGCTACGAGCACGCTGATGCGGCTGCGTACCACCTCATCACGGACCGAGAACGGTTCCAGGTGGTCGTCACCGACAACCTCTTCGGGGACATCCTCTCGGACCTTGCCGCGGGGATCGCCGGGGGCCTCGGCAAGGCGGCGAGCGCCAACCTCCATCCAGACGCGGCCACGCGGCCGTCGCGATGCATCGGCCTGTTCGAACCGATCCACGGCTCGGCCCCCGACATCGCGGGCACCGGAACCGCCGACCCCACCGCCGCGATCAGAGCAACCCAGATGATGCTCGGAGAGCTAGAGAAAGAGAGTGCAAAGGCATGACAGCAAGGGTTGAGAGGTCGGAGACTCCGGGGCCCGGTAGGCATGCAGGCGCTCAGAAGTCGCTCGCCTCGGCGAGCGGCCAATACTTCAATGTTTGTGGATACAAGGTCGTCACCGAGCGGATGCACGAGAAGCAGTCGCACTCGCAGGCGATCGTCGAGGTCCGGTTCGGGACGACGTGCGTGAGGCAATCGGCGATGGGTGTGGGTCCGGTGCACGCGCTCGACGAGGCGCTCCGGGCGTGTCTCTCGGGGGAGTTCCCGGAGCTTGCCGAGGTCAGGCTCTCGGATTACAAGGTCTCGATCGTTGATTCCACCGACGCCACCGCTGCTCAGGTCAGGGTGATCATCGAAGCCACCGACGGTGAATCGACCTGGGACGCCGGGTGTGTTTCCGAGAACATCATCGATGCCTCATTCGAGGCGCTCGTATCGACGTCGGTGATGGGGATCATGAAGGCGCGCGGCGGCGCGCGCAGGTCGGCCTAGACTCGCGTCATGACGCAGAAGATGGTCGCGTATCAAGGCGAAGCAGGTGCCTACTCGGAAGAGGGAGCGAACCAGCTGTTCCCGGGGGCCGAGTTGATCCCGCTGAGCTCGATCAGGAAGGTGTTCGAGGCGGTCGAGGTCGGCCGTGTCGATTTCGGGCTCGTGCCGGTGGACAACTCCCAGGCGGGGAGCATCAACGAGACCTACGACCTCTTCCTGAAGCACGGACTCCATCTCGTCGGAGAGACCATCGTGCGCGTCGATCACTGTCTCCTCGCCCTTCCGGGGACTAACCTCGACGATCTCACCGTAGTCATCAGTCACCCTCAGGCCATCGCTCAATCCGAAGAGTTCCTCAACGCCCTCGACCTGAAGGTCAGGGCGGAGTACGACACCGCGGGATCAGCGAAGACCATCGTCGATGAGAAGCTCGAGACCACCGGCGCGATCGCCTCCAAGCGGGCGGCCGAGCTGTACGGACTTGATGTTCTCGCCGAGAAGATCCAGACCTATCCCGGCAACTACACGCGCTTCGGAGCACTGTCACGCAACCCCGAAGCCCTCGAGGAACCGAACAAGTGCTCCCTGGTGTTCGGCGTGGGTCACGTTCCAGGGTGTCTCTACCGGTGCATCGGTGCATTCTCGGAGCGCCACCTGAACCTGGGCAAGATCGAGTCTCGTCCCCGAGCCGGACGGCCATGGGAGTACGTGATCTACATCGATGTCGAGGCCCCGGCTCACGTCCCGGAAGTGATCGAGGCTCTCGCCGAGATGAGCGACCACGCGACCTTCACCCGCGTGCTGGGCTCCTACTCCGGCCGCACCGCGGACGCTCGCTAGTGCACCTCTAGGGGGATCTCGAACTCTCCGGTGCCCAGGAGGTTCCTTTCGAGGAACACCTCCGTGCTCACGGCGCCGCCGAACGGGACTCCTAGAGACCGGAGGGGATCGTCGCGGTGAGGATGTCGTCGCCCCCGAAGACCGCGTCCTGCCACACGATGCGATCGCCGGACAGCGCGGGGAACCCTTGCTGTCCTCGCTGGGGGAGGAGGTCGTAGATGGTTCCGGTCGCGAAGCTGTACATGTAGAGATCGGTGTCGGGGAAGACGGCGCCCTCGGTACGGGCGACCCCACCCTCGAGCTCGCCCTGACTGTTGGTCCACACCGCATAGTCCTCGTTCATCGCGGCCCCGAACGGGATCGCATCCCCCGACACCTCGGTGACCGCGCCCGAAGACGTGTTGAAGACGGCCGCGGTGCCCCCATCGTCTACGGCGAGAACGTTCTCCCCGTAAGCAGCGACGGCCAGCACCACGCCCGGCATCGTGCCGAGCTCCGTCACTTGACCACCCGGTTGCCACACCAAGACGGCTCCTGCGTCGGTACCCATCGCCACGGTTCCGTCGCCGGTGCCCACGGAAACCACGGAGGTACTTCCGAGATCCGGGAGGTCCGCGGCGGTGATGCTCCCGGCCGGATCGATGAACTTCACCCTGTTGTTTTCCATCGAAACCCAGGCGGCGCCGACGTCCGAGCCGCCGAGCCCGGCCGCCAGCGTCGATAACCCGATCTCGTCGACCGCCTGCTTGGCACCGGCCGCGTCGTACCTTGCGATCGTCCCCGGAAGCTCGAGTGTGATCACCGAGTCACCGGCGAAGACCACCTGGGCGGTCTCGGGGGTAGCGGCAAGGTTCGTCGGGTTCTTGCCGACCCCCGCCTGAGCGGGGAATCCGAAGATGCCATCGCCTTCGTTCAGGTCGAGCCACGCGATCTCATCGCCGAAGACACTGGGAGCGAGTTGGGTCTGCGGAGCAGAGCTCACGATCTGGCCCGGCCCGGGGACGGGATCGGCACAGCCGGCACAGATCTTGTTGAAGTCGAAGGTCTCCTTGGCAACCCGGAGGATTTCGGGATCCGCTCCGGCTTCCACCGTGGTCTCTTCGATCGCGTTCCGGGCATCGAGGAATCCCGATGACGGACCGAGCTTCCGCGTGAGGGCGGCATAGACGATCTTGTCGAAGTCCGTGGCGAGCTTGGAGTCGTTCCCACCCCCACCGTCGATCTGCGCAAGGCGAGTACGGATGCTCCACAGCGCGTTGTTCCAGATCGAAGAGTTGAGGTGGACCCCGCCCGAGTCCTGATTGACTCCCAGGATCCGCAGCCTGTGGGGAGGATTGAGGATGTAGAGGTAATCCTCGAACGTGTTGCCGTTGAGCATGTAGCGCAGCGACAAGCCGCCCTCCGGGTTGGGCTTGCACATCGGGGTCGCGGAGGTGAAGCCGCCGCAACCTCCTTCGAACACCTCGGCGGTGTCGGAGCCCTTGAAGCGGTTTCCGATGACGTTCCCCAGGTAGTCCGAGAAGCTTTCGTTGAGCGCCCCCGACTGGCCCGAATAGATGAGTCCGGCCGACGTATCCGTTACGCCGTGGGTGATCTCGTGCCCCGCCGTATCGATCTCGACCTCGGATAGCTCTGCGGGGGTTCCTCCCGGAGCGCACGGGTTTCCGTACACCATCTGCGGCGGCTGCAACGAGCCCGAGAAGAACGAGTTGCAGAAGTCGTTCCCTCCGAAGTTGACCGAGGAGATCAGCGATCCCCCTACCCCGTCCCATGAAGAGCGGCCCAGCTCCGCGTAGAAGTCGTAAACGACGCGGCTCAGTGCCTGCCCCGCGAGGGCTTCGGGATCCTCGATGAGCGTCGAGTTCGAAACGTACAGTTGACCGGGGAGCTGACTCTCGTCGTTGCTTCCCCCGGCGTCATAGGTGTAGATGCCGCCGGTGCCCGTAGCGGGGTCGTAGGTCGGCACGGTCGTGTCCACTAGGGAGACCTGCCCATTGTCGGTCACGAGCCCGTTCGCTTCGAGTGTTCCGCCGACGGGGTTATCGCCGTTGACCACGACGGACTGGCTGGCCACCTGAAGCTGTGTACGGAGGGATCCAACGTTCTTCGAGCCGGTTCGTACGGAGGCGATCTGCGGTCCGTAGGCGGGTAGTGCGTGGGCATGAGCAGAGGCCGGCCGCACGTTGAGCAGGTTTCCATCCGATGCGCTGATGTAGTAGAGCCCGTCGGCCAGGGTCAGTTCGTCACCCTCCCGGTCGGTGCCGACGACCGCAACCTCCCACGCGAGCTGACCACCCTCGCCGGGAGTGATCACGAGTCGGGGCTTCCCCTGCGGCGTGCCTCCGGAGAGGCTCTTCGCGGCGGCGGCCGCTTTGCGAGCCGGGAAGGTGGGCTCGGTGTCGACCGATACGCCCGGGAAGACCCGGCCTCCGAGAGCGTTTACCCGGGGCTCGCCCTCGGCATCGCCGATCGTGACGATCAAAGTGCCGTCGAGCACCGGGACCCCCTCGAGGACCTGCTGGGCCCGGATCACGCTCGAACCGTTGGCGTCGGGAGGTTCGGCCTCACCGAATTCGAGGTCCCTGTAGCCGATCCCGAACAAGCGAGGTCCGTAGGCGTCGAGGAAGGCCTCGATCACGGTTGGGGCATCGGCCCTGGGATCGGCGAAGAACCGCCCGCCCGACAGCTCTGTGAGGTAGCCGGTCACGTCATCCTGACGGCCGACCCAGCCGGAGCCGGTCGCCGACCGCAGCTCATCGATGGCGTCCTCTAGCTCGGCCAGACGGGCCCCCGACTCGGCGGCTTCGGCGCTCTGCTGCCAGGTCGCCGATACGACGAGCGTCTGCGGACGCTCTCCCTCGGAGGATCCGAAGAGCGGCTCCTCATCGCACGCGGCCAGGAAGATCACGGCCCCAAGGGCCGCGATCAGAGTGAACGAACGTCGAGACGAGGATCCTGCTGCCACAGGGCAGAGTGTCTGTACCCGGCCCCTGTCCTGTCAATGACCTTTGCGGCTTGATATCGGTTCTCCGAGGGGCCTCTTTTTCTCAAGGTCATTGACAAGGTGGTTCGGGACTCATCAATCTTCTGCTTGTGCTTGCCGGTTTACCCCACTAGGGAGGTCAGTTTGCAGTGCCCTGAGTGCTCCACCACCAATCCAGAGGTGGCGCAGTTCTGTTACAGGTGCGGTCACGCCCTAAGACACGCCGACTCCTCCAAACACGGACGGAACAATTCATATGTGGTGCAGTCGTCCGAGGGCGTCAACCAGTTCGCCCTTATCTCCACGATCATGCCCCACACCAATAGAGAGACCGCCGACAATTACCGCTGGGCCATGCTGATCAGCGCGCTTTTTGTCGTCGGCGCCACGGCGCTCGGCGTGCTGTCCATGGCGGTAGCCGCCGCCGCCTTCCTGATCCCGATCGCCTATCTCGTCTACATCTACGACGTGAACCTGTGGGAGGACGCGCCGGTGCCGGTAGTCGCCGGCCTCTTCCTTGCGACGGGGGTGCTGGCGACCCTCGTTTCCCTCGTCTTCTTCCGCTGGGTCTTCGATTCGGAATTCGGGACGTTCGTCGCGGGAAGCGGAGCGCGAGGGGGCATCGGTTCGATCTCGATCACGGCGCTGCTGATATTCGCGGTGCTCCTGCCGATCGTTGCCGAGGTCGTGAAGAACCTCTTCGGCTGCCTGCTCGCCCGGCGACCCGAGTTCGACGACATGATCGACGGCCTGACGTTCGGGGTGGCCGCCGGTACCGCTTACGCCGCGTTCGAGACCATCGTCGTGTTCTGGTCGGTGTTCACCTCGAGTGAGTTCCGAACCACCGACGGGCTGGCCTCCTGGGTCGTCGTGATCGTGAACCTCATGGTCGTGAAGTCGCTCATCTACGGGACCGCCTCCGGGATAGCGGTTGGGGCGTTCTCCGGCAAAGGCGAGGGCCACGACGGCTTCACTCCTCACTACGTGGCGAACTTCGCCTTCGCCGCCGGTGCCAACGTTCTCTACTGGCTGGGCGTTCGGCTCTTCGCCTACGCACCGTTCGGACAGGTCCTCGGTCTCCTCTGGGGCCTAGTCATCCTGGGCATCCTCGTGATCCGAGTGAGGGTCAGCATGCAGGCCGCTCTGCTCGAAGCCGCGGTGGAAGATGCGGCGCACGAGCGCCACGGGTCGAGGGAGACATTCGAGGAGTCGTTCTGTCCCGAGTGCGAGAACATGCTGATCTCGGGCTCGCTCTTCTGCGTCGCCTGCGGGGAGTCGGTGCGCTCCACCTCCCACCAAGCGCGGCGAGATATGCGCTCCGGATCGGTAGGGGGTGCGGCATGAGCGATCAGACAACACCGGTGCCTGAGCCGACGCCTTCTCCAGCGCCCGAGCCGACGCCGGCGGCGACGGCTCCCGGGACGGCACAGCCGCCCGCCGGGGGAAGCCCGTTCAATTCCGGGAAGCAGAAGACCATCGCCATGATCGTCGCCGGAGTCGTGGTGGTGGGCGGTATCGGCGGGCTCATCGGCGCGATGGCGGGCGGCGGAGACGACAAGCAGGATGTCGCCGCTCCGGGTGAAGGGGGCTCTGGGATCCTCAACCCGACCCCGATCTCCAACACCAATCCGGAGCCCGAGGAAACAACCGAGCCGACCGAACCGGCGCCGCAGCCGACCGAGGCAGAGCCGCGACCGCCCCCGGCGGGCGACGGTGTCTCACTGGGTGGGGTCGCGACGCTCCCGCTCCCGAGCGGCTGGAGCGTGCTGGGACAGAGCGACACGGACGCATTGCTGACCGACGATCAGAACACGTGGGTCTATGGGGTGGTGGGCCAGCAGGACCCGTCCACCGATGCCGGTGCTCTCCTGAGTCAGGTCATCCCCGAGGTGCTTCCGTCGGAGAACTACAGCCAGCTCCAACTGGGCGAGGTAAGTCCGATCCAGCCGTTCGGATCGATGGTCTCCACAGCGGTGGTCGACTACCAGGCCCTATGGGTTGACTCGCAAGGATCGATGTCCCTTTACGGGCAGATGTACGTGGGGATCCGGCAGGACGGCGCGTCCTTGATCCTCACCGCCGAGCACACGCCACCCGATGAGTTCGAACAGAGCAACTCGTCGTGGGGACCCGTGGTCGACGGAGCCTTCCAGGCTTTCGCCTCTCTATAGTGGTGCGTTATCTGCGCGGAGGTGCGCTTAGGCTGATCCCTCAATCGTTCCGCGCGATCAGAGACGTCAGGAGGACCCCCACATGGCACAGGTAGACGTGCTTCCGGAGGTGACTAAGTTCATCGGATCCGGGCCCAAGATGGTCATCGGCGGCGCCGCCGTTGCCGCCGCTTCGGGGGAGGTGTTCGACGTCTACGACCCTTCGACCGGCAAGGTCATCACTCACGCTCCCAGGGGGTCGGCGGAGGACGTCGACCGCGCCGTGGTGGCAGCTCGCGAGGCGTTCGATGACCGAAGGTGGACCGGATTGCGACCGGGGAAGCGTTCCGAAGTCCTGTTTAAGATAGGTGAGCTCATCAAACGCAACATCCCCGAGCTCACCCAGCTCGAGTCACTCGATTCCGGCAAACCCGTGAGCATCGCAGCGGGGGAGATGTGGATGGCGAGCGAGGTCTTCCGCTACTACTCGGGATGGCCGACGAAGATCTTCGGTGAAACGAATCCCACCGCGGACGACATGTTCGTCTACTCCCTGCGCGAGCCGCTCGGAGTGTGTGGCGGGATAATCCCATGGAACTTCCCGCTCGCGATGGCGGTCTGGAAGGTCGCTCCGGCGCTTGCTTGCGGCAACACGGTCGTGCTGAAGCCCGCCGAGCAGACGCCCCTCACGGCCGTGCGACTTGCCGAGCTGTGTCTCGAAGCCGGTGTGCCCGAAGGTGTCGTCAACGTGGTGACCGGTCTCGGGCCGGAGGCGGGAGCCGCGCTCGCCTCGCACATGGACGTCGACAAGGTTGCGTTCACCGGATCGACCGAGGTGGGGCGGAAGATCCTCGAAGCCTCCGCCGGGAACCTGAAACGGGTATCGCTGGAACTCGGTGGCAAGTCCCCGAACATCGTGTTCGCGGACGCCAACATGAAGCGCGCCGCGAAGGGTTCGATGATGGGGGTCTTCCTCAACTCGGGCCAGGTGTGCACCGCCGGCACGCGCATCCTGGTAGAGAGCTCGGTCCACGATGACTTCGTCGCATCGCTCGTGGAGGCGACCGCAGCGATGAAGCTCGGACCGGGACTTGACGAGACCACCGGGATGGGACCGGTCGTGTCACAGGAGCAACTCGACCGGGTGACCGGGTACATCGACATCGGTAAAGGCGAGGGGGCCGAGGTCGTAACCGGAGGGGAACGAGCGACCGAGCTCGGCGACGGTTACTTCGTCCAGCCGACGGTCTTCGCCGGAGTGAAGAACGACATGCGCATCGCCCAAGAGGAGATCTTCGGTCCGGTCGCCGCCGTGATCGAAGTGGATGGGGTTGAGGAGGCCATCGAGGTGGCGAACGACACGGTCTACGGGCTCGCCTCGGCCGTATGGACGACGGATCTGTCCAAAGCCCATCGTGTCGCCAAAGGGATCAAGGCGGGGACCGTCTGGATCAATACCGCCGGGCAGTACGACCCTTCGGTCTCGTTCGGCGGCTACAAGCAGTCGGGCTTCGGGCGAGAGCTGGGCGCCCACTCGATCGAGACGTACACGCAGACGAAGTCGGTCTGGGTCTCGCTCAAGTAGTCACGAGATCCTGAAGCCGGATAGTCCCTGAGGAGCTTCGTCGACGGCATCGACCTCCTCGACGTGCGCGTGCGAGGGGCCGTTCTTCGCCCAGGAGATGACCCCGAGGACCGCGTCCTCATCGCCCTCCAGGACGAGCTCGACGCGACCGTCGGCGAGGTTGGTCGCGGAGCCCGCTACCCCGGCCTCCGAAGCAACCGTTCGCGCGGAGTCCCGGAAGAACACCCCTTGGACCTGTCCCGATACGTAGACCCTTTTCCGCACCCTCAATTGGCGCCCCCCACGGGCCGGATTACGATCGTGTCGTGTTGAGGATCGAGAGCCACCACCGCGTCGGGGAAGGCCTCCGCCACGCTCGGATCCACGAAGATCCGGACCCCGTCCCGTTCCATGATGCTTTCGCCGGCGCTCGGCCCCTCGGCCAACTCGACCTGGATGTTCGTCCCGCCACCGAGCCCTCGGGCTGCCCGCAGCCTTACGCCGCCACGCTGCTTGTCGATGCCGCCCATCTCGAGCGACCGAGCGAGCATCAGGGCGGCCTCGTCGGTTACTTCTAAACTCATGCTCCTCCTAGTTCCTCCTATGCTCCTCTTGAGAAGATTGAGCGTACGCGACGAGACTACGGACAGGAGACGGGATGGACGACAACGTGAGGGCGTTCCTCGAGGATAATCACGGCGCCGTCCAGACCACTCTGGCCGAGGACGGCACGCCGCATGTAGCGAGGATCGGGGTCGGCCTCGTCGAGGGCAAGCTCTGGAGCTCGGCGACTCAGGACCGGGTCAGGACGAGGCATCTCCGCCGGGATCCCCGCTCGACCCTCTGCGTGCTGGCGGAATCGCCGTGGCAGTGGCTCGGTATCGAGGCGACCGTGAAGATCCTCGAGGACGATCCGGTCGAGGACAACCTCAGGCTCTACCGGGCGCTCGCGGGGGAGCCCGAAGACCTCGAGGAGTACAGGGCAGCGATGGTCACGGAGAAGCGAATCATCTACGAGTTCGATATGGGTCGTACGTACGGCCAATTTTGAGTCGTTGGTCCCCCCGGTGACCCCGTTCGCCTTCTCAAGCCCGCCTCGTCGAAAGCCGATACCCGAGATGTAGGCAATCGATGACATCTAGGGCAGGGGACGGATGGGTCTCAGCGTGTCTGGGGAGGGGCAAACCTCCTCGATCTCCACAACCGAGGGACCTCGGGGAGCGCTCGAGCGCTCCCTGGTCGACTCGTACCGGAAATTAGCTCGCCTCATCGGCCACCTTCTGTCCGAACAGAGCCTCGATTCCCTCCTCGATGAGGTTGCCGGCGCCCTCGAAGGCCTCGTTCCCTACGACTCCCTGACGATCTATCAAGCGGACGAAACGACCCGTCTCCTCACGCCCGTCTACGCTCGAGACCAGTGGGCGGAGGAGGTCCTCGCCAGCTCGATGCCCTTCGGTCACGGCATCACCGGCTGGGCGGTGGAACACCGCGAGCCGGTGATGACCAACGTCGCGCATCTCGATCCCCGCGCGGAGATGGTCCCGGGCACGCCGATCGAACCGGAGGCCCTGATCACGGTCCCGTTGATCTCGCGCGAGAAGATCAAGGGTGCGCTGAACCTCTATCGCATCGGAGAGCATGCCCACTTCAGCTCGATCGAACTGGAGCTAGCGCGTTGTTTCGCCGACGCGGCCGCGCTGGCGATCGACAATGCGGAGATACGCGTTGCGCTCGAGCACCAGGCTCAGACCGATGCACTCACCGGCCTCTACAACCACCGTTTCTTCCACGAGCGACTCAAGGCAGAACTCGTGCGCGCCGGCAGGGTGAGCGACACCGTGGCTCTCATGGTGTTCGATCTCGATGATTTCAAGCGGGTCAACGACATCTACGGCCATGGACTCGGAGACCATGTCCTCCAGACCCTGGGAGAAGTGCTTCGCACGCTGATTCGAGGATCGGATATCGCTTGCCGGGTAGGAGGCGAAGAGTTCGCCGTGATCCTCCCATCATGCGACGCCGGTGATGCTCTCGGGCTCGCCCGGAGGTTGTCGGACCGGCTTGCGGCCATCGACTTCGATCCTGCAGGGCGGATCTCCGTATCCATCGGGATAGCACAGGGGCCGCAGCACGCCGCCAACCCGCGCGAGCTCGTGGCTTGCGCGGAGGCGGCGATGATGACGGCGAAATCGCGCGGGAAGGCCCGAGCCGTCCTCTTCGAGGAGGGAGAGACCGAGCGGCCCCGGGGATCAGCCCGCGTTGATGATGTCCGCTCGATAGCCTACTTGAAGATGCTTCAGAGTTTGTCGGGAAAGCTGAACCGCTTAACTGAAGTCAAACAGATCGGGGATGCGATCACGTCGGAGTTGAGAACGCTGATCGACTACCACGACTGCCGTGTCTACCTTGCCGAGGAAGATCGTTTGATCCCGGTCTCCTGGCGCGGAGAGCTCCCCGAGGGCCATCACCCCTTTGAGTATGTGTTCATGTCGGGCGAAGGCATCGTGGGCAGAACCCTCCAGTCGGGAAGACCACAGCTGGTTGCCGATGTCTTCGATTGCAACTTTGCGGCCATCCCGACCGAGGGCAAGCAGGGCCCCCGCTCGGTCATCAGCGTTCCACTGACCTTCGGCGTGCGGGTCGTCGGAGTCCTGGCTCTGTCCAAGCTGGGAACGGGGCAATTCGACGCCGACGATGTCAGGTTGCTGGAGGTTCTGGCCGGACACGCATCGGTCGCGTTGGAGAACGCCCGGATGTACGAGGAACAGCGACGGGACGCCGAAAGGTCGAGGGCACTGCTCGAGTTCGCGGACCGCGCGGCGAAGGCGGAGTCCTTCCACGAGATCGGTAACGAGACCGCCGCCATGGCTCGGCGTCTGCTCGATGTCGACCAGGCCGCGCTGTGGGTGCAGGACGAGCGATCTGGCGAGTTCCGCTGCACCGCGCACTCGGGGTTGGTCGGGGATCCCTCTGGAGAACAGATGATCCGGACGCGCATCGACCGGGCCGAGGGCGAGAGGCTCCTCGAACACCTGAAGGCGCCGGTTTTCATGTCGCCGGATGAGGTGAGGCAGCACATCAAGGTCGATGCTCCGTTCCGCCCGGCCGCGATCGCTCCGCTCAACTCGGCGAACGGCCTGATCGGCTGGATCGTCGCCCGCGAGCCGACGTCGCGCTCCTCTCACTTCACCGAAGAACGTCTACGGCTGTTCGCCTCACTCGCGTCGCACGCGTCCATCGCGATGCAGAAGTCTCTGGTGTACCGCGACCAGAAGGAGACCGCCGAGATCGCTCAAGCTCTCCTCGAGTTCGGCAGCGAGCTTGCCAGAGTGGAGGGCCTCGATGAGGTACTCGAGCGTTCGGTCGAGATGGCAGCGCGTCAGCTCGGCGCTCCGAACTCCTCCATCTGGATCCAGCACACGACCGGAGGGGACCTGTTGCCGGCGGCATCACACGGCCTCCACCAACGAGAGAAGTCTGTGCTGGAGGCAACGGTCATCGAAGGGGCGGTGGCGGAGAAGTACCTCGGCCGCGCGTTCCCCTTCGTCCTGCACATGAAGGACATCGAGGCGATGGGTGTGGACTCTAGTGTGGTCAGATCGTCCCTTGCCGTGGCACCGATGAGACTGGATGGGGCGCGTCACGCAGCGATCGCGGTCGCTGCACCGGTACTGGGTGAGTACGAGTTCTCCGACCGGAAGATGCGCTTGCTCGCGGGGATCGCGAACCAGCTTCAGCTGGCTATCAACAACGCGCTCGGATTCGACAACATGGAGCAGACGTTCCTCGACACCGTCGAGGCGCTTGCCAACGCCCTTGAAGCGAAGGACGAGTACACGTCCGATCACGCCAGGTGGATCACCGATGCGGCCCTCCTCGTAGGCGCGAAGCTGGGCATGGACACGCAGAGCCTGAAGCGCCTCGAGCTGGGAGCCCTGTTCCACGACATCGGCAAGATCGGGATCCCGACCGACATCCTGCGGAAGCCCGGACCCCTCAACGACGAGGAGTGGGAGATCATCAAGACGCATCCGGTGCTCGGGGAGCGGATCCTTGCTCCGATCGCGAGGCTCGCCGACGTTCGCCCGATCGTGCGAGCCTGCCACGAGCATTGGGACGGGGAGGGATATCCAGACCGGAAGAAGGGTATCGATATCCCTCTCGAATCCCGGATCATCCTGGTGGTTGACGCGTTCCACGCGATGACCACCGATCGTCCCTACCGCAACACGCTCTCATTGGCAGAGGCCAAGAGCCGCTTGCTCGGTGGCTCGGACGAAGAGTTCGACCCCACGGTCGTAGAAACCTTCATGGCTATTCTGGGCGAGCATCCGGAGCTGGCGCACCCCCAGTAGGTCAGGCGAACAGGGTGAGGAACCGGTCGATCCCGAGGTTCCCTCCGGAGACGACGACCCCAACCTTTTGTCTTGCGTCTCGTCGAGACGACCCGCTTAGTCTTGCGTCTCGTCGAGACGACCCGCTTAGTCTCGCGTCCCGTCGAGACGACCCGCTCCTTCTTCCGGCGACGTCGACCTTTCCGGCCAGGATCGCAGCGAGGGCCGCGGCACCGGAAGGTTCGGCAACGGTCTTCATCCGTTCGAAGAGGAATGCCATTGCTCCGACGATCTCGGCATCGCTTACGAGGACGATGTCGTCCACCTTCGCCTTGATCACCTCGAAGGTGATCTCGCCGGGCGTCTCCACCTGTTGCCCGTCGGCGATCGTGCGCGGGACGTCGATCGACACCCGGTGACCGGCTTGAAGGGACCGCTTCGTGTCGTCTCCGGCTTCTGGTTCGACTCCGATAACCGAAGTGGACCTCGAAAGAGAGCGAGCCACCGTCGCGCACCCCGAGATCAGCCCGCCTCCTCCGACGGGAACGACCAGGATGTCGAGGTCGGGAACCTCCTCGAGCATCTCCAGGGCAACCGTTCCCTGCCCGGCGATGATGGTCGGATCGTCGTAGGGATGGATAAGGGTGAGGCCCCGTTCCTCCGCCAGCCTGTTCCCCAGTTCGGTCCGGTTCTCTCTGTACCGGTTGTACGTGATCACCTCGGCCCCGTATCCGTGCGTGGCGGCGAGCTTGACCTCGGGAGCGTCCTCCGGCATCAGGATCGTCGCGGTCGTACCGGCTATCCGGGCCGACAGCGCCACGGCCTGGGCGTGGTTGCCGGACGAGAAGGTGGTAACCCCTCGGCCCAGTTCCTCGGGGGACAGCGTCGATATCTTGTTGAACGCCCCTCTGAACTTGAACGCTCCACAACGCTGCAGGTTCTCGGCCTTCAGGAACAGATGCGCACCGACTGCCTCGTCGAGCGCTGTCGATGTGAGTAGGGGAGTCCGGTGGGCGACGCCGTCCAGCCGACGCGACGCGTCGCGGACGTCCTCCAGCTCGATCACGGTTTAAACGGGCTTGAACTGTTCGAAGGGGTTGCGGCAGTCGGCGCAGTAATAGAGGGCGCGGCATGGGGTCGGGCCGAACGGGTTCTCGTTCTGGGTGTTGGTGCTGCCGCAGAACGGACATGTCGCCACCTGGGGAAGGCCGATCTGGGTGATGAGCACCTGCTCTCCGTCCGCCGGAGGAGCGAGTCCGAAATCCTTCAGCTTCCTGCGGCCATCCTCGGTGATCCTTGCGGTGGTCCAGGGAGGGCTGAACGTGGTCTCCACCGAGGCCTCCTCGATCCCATCGACCGCCTCGACCGCGGCCCTGACATCGGAGACGATCATCGAGATCGCCGGACACCCACTGAAGGTGGGAAGCACGATGATGCTGGCGTGAGCGCCGTCCGTGGTGACCTTTTCGATCATGCCCATTTCGACCACGGACACCGCCGGGATCTCGGGATCGGGAACTCCGGCGAGGGCGTCCCAGATCGCGTCCTCGAGGACCCGCGTCGGAGCTACCACGATGCACCCGGATTGGCCCGGTAGGTCGACGTCATCTCATCCCACAAGGGGGTGAAGCTGTCCGAATGACGGCCCGCTCGGCCCCCGAGGCCTACGGTGGGAGCCCCGGTCCCGGCCGAACCGTTCTGATCCTGCGCCGCACCTTCGATCAGATCCCCCGATGAGGACGCGACGAACTCGGCGGCGCGGTCGTCGACCGCCCGGACCTCGGTCGGCAGGCCCATCCCGTCGAGGGCCTCGGCCGCCTTGGTGACGAACCTGGACCTCATCTCTTCGGAGGGAACGGGAAGCCACCCGGCTTCGACCGCGGCGTCCTCGAGCTCGAGCGGCTCGAAGATCCCGGTCGCGTCGGTGAACGCCTCGGACATTGAATCGATCAAGCGTGCGCGGCCTTCGACCGGCCCCTTCGAAACGCGCTGGAGCCAGGAGTCCGCGTGCAGCAGGTGGTAGCGCTCTTCCCGGCGGAGCTTGGTCGCGATCGCACTCAGCTCTTCGTGCGATGAGCTTTCGAGCGCCTCGAGCCGGATGTCATCGGCATGGTCGTAGAGCCAGTGCCGCGCAAGCGTGTACGCCCAGTTCCCGTTGGGGCGCTCGCAGATGAGCGCGTTCCGGTACTCGGACGGCTC
Source organism: Actinomycetota bacterium (assembly GCA_046715095.1). GTDB lineage: Bacteria > Actinomycetota > CADDZG01 > CADDZG01 > WHSQ01 > WHTI01. Next base: position 23,338 of record JBKJZQ010000129.1, read on the forward strand.
GCGCCCCAGCGCGATGTGGTCCGGCTCGTCGCCGGTGAGCTTCGCTATCAGCGAGTAGAACGCGGACGCGTGGCCGATCTCGTCCTGCGCGATCGAGGAGAACGCGACGTCCTCTTCGATATGAGGAGCGTGGCCCGTCCATTCCGAATGCCGGTGGCCGAGGATCAGCTCGTCGTCGGCGAGGGCGGTCAGGAGAGAGATCAGCGGGGCGTTCATGCTGTCCCCTTCGCGGCGGGCGTGCTGCGCAGGCGCAGTGTGTTTTGACTCGCTCATGCTGTTCCCTTCGCGGCGGGCGTGCTGCGCAGGTGGGTGTGTTTTGACTCGCTCATGTCTGGTGTTCGATCTCCCGAGCCCGCACGAGGGCCTTCTCGCGTTTCTGGATCACGTCGCGATAAGCGGAGGCGAACCGGTAGCTCTTGTCCGCGGCGATCTCGAGGATCGATTCGTCCTTGAACGAGTGCACATCGCTCCGGCGGACGACCCACAGATGGTCGCCCTCACGACGCCTCACGAAGCACTCCTTCGCCATCATCAAGGCCATGTCGGGATCCGGTGCGATCACCGCGCCGGCGTGCTCGAACGGGTCCTTGTGCCCCGAGCGTCGGAAGACCTCATAGATCTCCATCGCTAGGCGACGTGGATAGCGGGCTCGGCCATGGTTTCGCGCACCCACCGGTGATCGTCGTACATCTGCTTCCGCCACGCGAGCCGGCGCTCGGTCTCGGGTCCCTCGTTCTTCTTGATCGAGTCGAGAGGTCCCCAGTCGATGTCCTCCTCGTTGAGCAGCCAGTGGCCCGAGGACTCGTCGTGGAAGGGCGTGGGGGTTGGAAGCGTGAAGCCCAGCTCGAAGATCTTCGGCACGTAGCGGTCGAGGAATTCCTGCCTCAGATCCTCGTTCGTCCGGGTCTTGACCTTCCAGCGAAGCAACAGGTCTTTCTCGACGTTCGAGCGGGGGCCGAAGAAGTGGATGATCGCCAGCCACCACCGGTCGAGGGCGTCCTGGAACATCCACCTCTGGTGATCCGTCCCGGACGCCAGTTCGAGCGTGATGTCTTCACCGTGACGAAGGTGGAGCTGCTCTTCCGCGCAGATCCGCTTCAGCACGCGCGTGTAGGGGGCGTAGGACGATTCCCTGAGCGCCGCCTGGGTGACGAGAGCGGCACCGTCTATGAGCCAGCCGATGAGAGCGACGTCGCCCCAGTGGTGAACGGGGTAGTGGAAGACGTTGTGGAACTTGGATCTGCCGTTGATGAGGTCCGCGTACATCGCCTCACGGCTCTTGCCGAGGTCCTCCGCGACGCGGTAGAGGAGCTGTGCGTGCCCGACCTCGTCCTGGATCTTCGCCGCGAGCGACATCTTCCGTCGCAGCGAAGGAGCGCTCGGGAGACGCTCGCGCTCGGGGAGAGCGCCCATGATCTCGGAGTTGGCGTGCATCTCGATGAACTTGAGGACGCCGCGCCGGTAGTCGTCGGGCATCCAGTCCTCCGTCTCGACCTTCCCACCCTCTTCGATCTTTGCGTTGAATCGGGCCAGCTTCTCTTCGTAGGTCACCCTCAGGCCTCCAGTCCCCTTAGAACCAGCTCCGCGAACTTCTTACCGATCTCTGTTGTGCCCAGCTCGCCACCGGGCCGGTACCACGCGTAGGTCCAGTTACCTGCGGACAACACCAGCGTGGCCGCGAAACGAACGTCGGCATCACCCCGGAACTCTCGTGCCGCGACACCCTCTTCGATGATCAGCCTCACGATCTGCTCGTACCGATCGCGCTTCGTCTGGATCATCGCGCGAGGCTCTTCGGACAGGTAGCGCCACTCGTTGAGGAACACGATGGCGGCATCGAGGTGAAGGGTGGCGGTCTCGATGTGTCCCACGAGGAGCCTCTGGAGCTTCACCCTGGCAAACGCATCCGAGGCGAGGACCTCTTCGGCGCGAGCGAGGAATAGGTTGGCGCCGGAGTCGACCACATCGAACAGCAGTTCTTCCTTCGAGCCGATGTGAGCGTAGAGCGACCCTCGCTGGAGCCCCAGCGCATCGCCGAGATGCTGCATCGACGTCCCGTGATAGCCGCGCGCCGAGAACAGGGTCGCCGCGGCCGACACCATCTCTTCCCGCCGAGCCCCTCGCGGCCTGGCTGCCGTCTGCAATGGGTCCCCCCTGGGATGAGATCGGATGAGATCGGTCGAAAACAAACGATTGTTTGGTTAGCGTACCCGGGGCGGTCCCGGGGCGCAACCCGGCCTCGCTATCCTTCGGTCGTGCCGCCCGATAGGAACGCCCCCGCCAAGGACCGGACAGGCACGATCATCAAGGGTCTGGCCAAGGCGTACCCGGATGCCACGATCGCCCTGAACTTCTCGAGCCCGCTCGAGTGCGTGGTCTCGACGGTTCTGTCGGCCCAGTCGACCGACGTCAAGGTTAACGAGGTCACGAAGTCGCTCTTCAAGAAGTACCGGAAGCCGGAGGACTACCTCAAGGTCCCGGAAGAGGAGCTTCAGGAGGACATCCACGCCACCGGCTTCTTCCGCCAGAAAACCCGTGCGCTCCGGGGGTTGTCACAGAAGCTGCTCGACGACTTCGACGGTGAGGTGCCGGGAACCATCGCGGAGCTGATCCAACTCCCCGGAGTGGCGCGCAAGACCGCCAACGTCGTTCAATCGAACTGTTTCCCGGACGAGCTCGCCAACGACCCCGACGCCGGCATCGTCGTCGACACGCACGTCGGACGACTCGCGGTGCGTCTCGGGCTGACCGACAAGGGCCCCAAGGACGCCGAGAAGGTCGAGGCCGATCTCCTCGCGCTCGTTCCCAAGAAGCAGTGGTCGAGGATCTCCTACCTGTTGATCGATCACGGACGGACCGTCTGCCTTGCGAAGAAGCCGTTGTGTGGCGATTGCCCGATCGAACCTCTCTGTCCTTCGAGCCAGGAGGCGGGCGAGCCGGATCTGTACCGCGTCGCGGCCGGGAAGCCACGAAGTAAGTGAGTCGTATCCGGATCGAGCCCGGCGTCTTCTTCGTTCTGGCCGGAGCGATGCTCTGGGGGACGACCGGGACCACGCAGGCCCTCGCCCCGGATGGAGCGACCCCGCTCGGCGTCGGCTCCGTCCGGGTCGTGATCGGCGGGGTCGCCCTCGTCGCTATCGCCAGAGCCCGAGGTCTGTTCCGTGGCGGCAAGAGGTGGGCACCGCTGCCGACCGCCGTGATGGCACTGAGCGTCGCGTCGTCGCAGCTGGCTTTCTTCGCCTCGGTCGAGAAGACCGGTGTCGCGATCGGAACGATCGTCACGATAGGCAGTTCACCGGTGGCTGCCGGTATCTTCGGACTCGTCTTCGCTGGAGAGCGCCCGTCGCGCGCGTGGTTCGTGGCAACAACTCTCGCGGTGGTCGGATGCTCGATGCTCATCGCTTCGGGAGGCGACGTCGCGGTCGATCCTGCGGGGATCGTCCTGGCCTTGCTGGCCGGCGCCGGTTACGCGGCCTACACCGTCTCGAGCAAGCGACTCCTGGCCGATCATCGATCGGGCGCGGTCATCGCCGTTGCCTTCGGACTGGCGGCGATCCCCCTCGGATGTGTGCTCGTGACCCAGGATCTTGCGTGGGTAGCGGCACCTTCGGGGATCCTCGCCGTTTCGCACCTCGGTTTCGTGACCGTGGCGCTGGCCTACACGCTGTTCGCTCGCGGGCTCGCCACCGTGCCCTCGGGGACGGCCGTGACCCTGACGCTTGCCGAACCCCTGACGGCCGCGATCCTCGGCGTCCTCGTCCTCGAAGAGCGCCTGACGGCGACCTCGGTGGCCGGGAGCATGCTGCTCCTGGTCGGCCTCGTGATCCTGACGCTCGGTTCCAGGCCAAGCAAGCAGGAGCTGGCTGCGTCGCTCGAGGCTTGAGGTCGAGGATCGAGGTCGAAGCGGGGCCCGCGGCTAGGCTCTAAGGATTCAGCTACAGCCTTGAAGAGGAGACGCAGATGGCCGGGACACGACGTGAGACCGACAGCATGGGAGCGATCGACGTTGCCTCGGACCGCTACTGGGGGGCCCAGACGCAGAGGTCGCTGCATCATTTCTCGATCGGGGACGACCGCATGCCGGTCGAGGTCGTGCGGGCGTTCGGCCTCCTGAAGAAGGCGGCCGCCCTCGTCAATGCGGCCGCCGGGAACCTGGCTGAGGACAAGGCCGACCTCATCGTGGCCGCGGCCGACGAAGTGATCGAGGGCAAACTGGACGACCACTTCCCGTTGTTCGTCTGGCAGACGGGTTCCGGTACGCAATCCAACATGAACGCGAACGAGGTGATCTCCAATCGTGCGATCGAGATGGCCGGCGGTGATCTCGGCAGCAAGGACCCGGTCCACCCGAACGATCACGTGAACATGTCGCAGTCCTCGAACGACACGTTCCCCACAGCGATGCACATCGCGGCGGCCCGTTCCGTGGTCGAACGCCTCGTTCCCTCGGTGAAACAACTCCGTGACGCACTGAACGACAAGGCGGCCGAGTTCGAAGACATCGTCAAGATCGGACGCACTCACCTTCAGGATGCCGTGCCTCTGACGCTCGGCCAGGAGTTCTCGGGATACGTCGCTCAGTTGGATGAGGACATCGAACGGATCGAAGCTGCCTTGCCCGGCCTCTACCGGCTGGCGATCGGTGGGACCGCGGTGGGGACCGGGCTCAACTCGCCCGCCGGGTTCGACGAGCAAGCGGCGGCCAAGATCGCCGAGCTAACGGGGCTCCCGTTCGTCCCGGCCCCCAACAAGTTCGCCGCGCTCGCCGCTCACGATGCCCTGGTCCATGCCCACGGGGCCCTCAAGGTGCTGGCGGTGTCGCTGATGAAGATCGCCAACGACATCCGGTGGCTGGGCTCGGGCCCCCGGTCGGGACTCGGCGAGCTCGAGCTCCCCGAGAACGAGCCGGGTTCCTCGATCATGCCGGGCAAGGTCAACCCCACTCAGGCCGAAGCGATGACGATGGTGTGCTGTCAGGTCATCGGCAACGACGTCGCCGTGGGTGTGGCGGGGTCGCAGGGGAACTTCGAGCTCAACGTCTTCAAACCCGTGATGATCCGCAACTTCATGCACTCGATCGCGATCCTGTCCGATGCCTGCCGCTCCTTCAGGGAGTTCTGCGTTGAAGGCATCGCGGCGAACCGCGAGCGGATCGAAGATCTCGTCGACCGATCGCTGATGTTGGTGACCGCACTCTCTCCCAGGATCGGGTACGACAAGGCTGCCGAGATCGCCAAGAAGGCGCACCACGAGGGAACTACCCTCAAGGACGCCGCCGTGGAGCTCGGCTATCTGAGCGAGGCCGAGTACGACGACTGGGTCGTGCCGGCCGACATGGTCCATCCGGACCTCACGTGAAGCTAACGGTGGCATCACCACTAACATGAGGCCATGAGCAGCCTCACCCAAGGCCCGGGGAAGGATGGAAGCCCGGCGAAGCAGGAAAAGAAGGTCATCCTCGCCGCCCCCCGTGGGTACTGCGCCGGCGTCGACCGGGCGGTGAAGATCGTCGAGCGGGCCCTCGACACCCTGGGGGCTCCGGTCTACGTGCGGAAAGAGATCGTTCACAACCGCCACGTCGTGACCGAGCTCGAGAAGCGCGGAGCGGTGTTCGTCGAGTCTGAGGAGGAGATTCCCGAGGGTGCCGTATGCATCTTTTCGGCCCACGGGGTCTCGCCCGAAGTCCGTAACAACTCCGAGAAACGTGGCCTCCAGGTCATCGACGCCACCTGCCCACTCGTGACCAAGGTGCACCTCGAGGCCAAACGGTTCGCTCGTAACGGCCGCAAGATCGTCCTCGTCGGCCACGTCGGGCACGAGGAGATCGAGGGGACGGCGGGGGAGGCTCCGGAGAACACCGTCGTCATCGAGAACGTCGACCAGATCGATGCCCTCGGTCTGGCCGTCGATGAACCGATCTCCTATCTGACGCAGACCACGCTGTCCGTGGACGACACCCTGGATGTGGTCGAGGCCCTGCGGGGACGGTTCGACGACATCAAGGGGCCCCGCAACGACGACATCTGCTACGCGACGCAGAACCGGCAAGTTGCCGTCAAGGCGATCGCACCCGAGGCGGATGTCGTGCTGGTCGTGGGGGCGGTCAACTCGAGCAACTCGAACCGCCTGGTCGAGGTTTCCAAAGTCGCCGGAACACCGGCCTACCTCGTGCCCGACGAGACGCATCTCGATCCGTCATGGCTCGACGGCGCCAGCACGGTGGGGGTGAGCTCCGGCGCGAGCGCCCCCGAGGTCCTCGTCGATCGGTTGCTGGAGCGTCTCGCCGAACTTGGCTTCAACGACGTTGAGACGAAAGAGGTCACGACAGAAGACGTGACGTTCTCGTTGCCGCCGTGGCTGAGGGAAGAGTCAACCGTCCCCGAACCGAGCTAACGCGCCACTATTCGATCGTCTGCTCGATGTCGTTGGCGAGGTCGAAATCCCACGGCGTGAGCCCGCCCTCGGAATGCGTCGAGAGGGCCAGACGCACCTTGTTCCACCGGATATCGATATCTGGATGGTGGTCGTAGCGCTCGGCCAGGCGAGCCACCTCGTTGACGAAATCGATCGCACCCTTGAAGTCGTCGAACTCGAAGACCTTGTGGATCTCCTCGCCCTCGCGCTCCCAGTCGCCTAGTTCGCCTAGGCGCTGTTCGATCTCTTCGTCGTCCAGCAGGTCCGCCACGTAGAGCCCCTCTCAGAAGTTCTTTAGGTTGCTCGGATCACTTGTTTGGTCCGGATCGGACGCTTCGGCGCAAGATATCGCGCCGGAGCCACTTGGCAAGCCGCCCCCGTTATAGTCCCCGGGAGTTGGCCCGGCAACCGCAGGAGAGGAAGATGGAGTACGGGATCGGCATCGGGGGCCCCCTGACGATGGTCGGCCCCATGGCCAAGATGGTCGAGGACGCCGGTTTCGAATCCTGCTGGGCGGCCGAGACCACGAATACGGCCTTCGTCGCCGCGGCTGCCGCGATCTCGGCGACCGACCGCATCACGGTCGGAACGGCCATCGCCCTTGCCTTCCCCCGGTCCCCTACGATCACCGCGATGACCGCCTGGGACCTGGACGAGCTGTCCGGCGGGCGGTTCATCTGCGGGCTGGGATCCCAGGTGAAGCGCGTCAACGAGAACCGGTTCTCGGTCCCGTTCGAACATCCCGCCCCCAAGCTGAAGGAGTACGCCCAGGTCATGCGGACCGTCTGGGCGGCGAACCGAGGCGATGACGTGGTCCACGAGGGCCGCTTCTACAACGTGACCATGCCCTCGTTCCACGGGCATCCTCAGCCGGATCGTCGCGACGTTCCGATCTACCTAGCGGCCGTGGGTCCCGTGATGTCCCGGGTCTGTGGCGCGGTCGCGGACGGACTGATCGGGCACCCGATCGCCTCGCCGAAGTACCTGCGTGAGGTGGTTCGTCCGGCGATCGAGGAGGGCGCTGCGGATGCCGGTCGGAAGCCCGAGGAGTGCAACCTCACCGCATCGCCGATGATCTCGATCTCGGATGACGTCGACCTCGCCCGCCGGGAGGTGAAGCTCCAGATCGCCTTCTATGCCACCACCCGCACCTACAAACAGATCCTCGAGCTTCACGGACGAGGGCACATCATCGGGGATCTCCGTGAGGCGTTCGCGGCGAAGGACAAGGAACGGATGACTTCGTTGATCGACGATGAGTTGTGCGACGCGATAGCGATCGCCGGTCGGGTCGAGGACGTCAAAGATCGTGTCCGGGATTGGGAGGGTGCCTGTGACCGAGCGATGGTGTCCGGCCCCTGGTACGGCCCGAGCCCTCGACGGATAATGGAGAACTACCAGGCCCTCGTCGAAGTATTTGGTA
>JBKJZQ010000130.1:0-5094 GCA_046715095.1 Actinomycetota bacterium
CGTTTGCTGCTCGCGGCTTGTGGAGCTTCTCAGAGCCTGAGTTTGTTCGCGTAGCACCGGGAGCGAGATTCTGAGCTTGCACGCGACAAGCAATACAAGCCTCCCATAATCGTGCTTATGTAAACTAGCCCACCCAGGCTACGACCGAGAGGAGTGCCACGCGGCCAGGAGGGCGGCTTCCTCGGCCCTCGTGGGACCGGCCCCCATGGCGTCTACTCCCCTGCGGCCGCTCCGTTCGTAGGTATCCGCGATCGTCTCGGCGAGCGAGCGGAACAGGAGACCCTCGGCGACGGCCCGGGACGACTCGACGTGTTGGTCCCCGCTCGAATCCTCGCCGGCAGGCTCGTACAGCGGAAGCTCGACCTTGTGCGCCCTCAGGAAGTCGTCGTCGACCCAGGTGAACTCGCAGTCGCTCCCGGTGATGTAACGGATCCGGTTCAGCAGCAGGCCCCAGGAGAGCACGTACTCGGGCCCGCTGGCGTTGTAGGGCCCGGGACGACGTCTGTCGGCCATCCAGATCGTCCAGTCGCCGAGATCCCGTCCGTCGACCACCTGGATGACCCGGTCGGGCCTTCCCGGCGCCAGGACCTCGCCGCCCTCGGCGATCCTCTCGATCCAGTAGGTGAACCGGTCCGTGTGGTCGCCCGGTCCGACCACGTAACCGGGGCGCACGATCAGGCTGGAGCGGCCGTAGACGTCCTCGACGACCCGCTCGCACAGGACCTTGAGGCCGCCGTAGGTCTCCCCGGTGATCTCCTCGGTGGCCGGGTCATCGAGCTCGAACAGCTCGGCGTCTTCGTCGATCCCCCGCTTGATCCCGGCCTCCCGGTACACGGATTCGCTCGAGATGAACGTGTAGTGCTGGGTGCGACCCGCGAGGAGCTCGGCCGAGGCCCGCACGAGCCTCGGCACGTAGCCCGAGACATCGATCACCCGATCGAACTCCCGGTCCCCCAGCGCGCCGAGGCCGCCGTCCCGGTCACCGAGAACGTGCTCGGCGTAGGGCACCGCATCCGGGTTGGTCTGCCCGCGATGGAACAGCGTGATCTCGTGACCGCGGGTGAGGGCCGCTTCGGCGATGTGGAGGCCGACGAACTGCGTCCCACCGAGTATCAGATAGCGCATCGAGCAACTATAGAAGCGACCGAGAGGCCTATGCCGGGAGGGTGTTGGCTTGCCAGCAGTACCAGGCGGCGGTGGTTCGGTAGGGGCGGAACGGCTCGCCTGAGGGCATGAGTTCCTTCTGGGTCGGCGGCTCGGAGAGACCGAAGATCCGGGCGTAACCGACCCGGACCCCGAGGTCCCCCACCGGCCACACGTCGCCGCGACGCATCGTGAAGATGAGGAACATCTCGGCGGTCCACGGTCCGATCCCGCGGACGGTCACGAGGCGCTGGGTGATCGCGTCGTCGGTCAAGGGTTCGAGGTCGCCGAGCCTCACCTCTCCCCCGGCGACCCTGGTCGCGAGATCCCTCAGCGAAGCGATCTTCGAGCGGGACAGCCCGGCGGCCATGAGAGCCTCCTCAGAGGCCTCCAGGATCGCCGCGGGCTCCACCGCTCCCCCGAGCACCTCGACCACCCGTCCGTGGATAGCGGTCGCCGCTCCGGTTGCCAGTTGCTGGAAGACGATGGACCTGGCGAGGTCGGCGAACGGGTCACCCGCGGGTCCCCGGATCTGAGGCGGCCCGACCTGAGCGATCACCTTTGCCATCTCTTTCGAAGATGCCGCCAGGTGAGCTTGGGCCTCGCTCAGAAGAACCACGCCCCGCTGGTGAACACGACCACGCCCACCGCGGCGAGAACCGCGGTCGTGGCGAGGAGGTACTCGTGACGGGACTCCTTGCGAACGGTCCATCCCGCCAAGAGCAGGTAGATCGGGAACAGCGACAGGAGCAACCTCGGGACGCTGAAGTACCAGGTGCTGGTCATGATCGCGGCCATCGTCGCACCCATGTACGCGGCGTAGCCCCATTCGCGACGCTTCAGCGCCCACACCGTGAACGCGATCCCGAGCGCCGCGGCCACGAGCTCGATCCGCCACGAGAAGATCCAATTGGTCGGTCCCCCGTCACCGAACGCCAGCCCCCACGTCTTGGTCAGCGACGACAACGGACCGGCGAGCTCGCGGTGCCAACCCTCGCGCTGGTCGACGAAGAAGTAGAAGGGATCGCCTTTGACGTTCCAGAGGTACGCGCAGTAGGCGATGACAGGAAGAGCGGCCGTCCCGAGGCCGGCTCCGGCCGCGAGCACCTTCTTGCGGGACCAGTCACTCTGCCTCACGAACTCGAATGCGAGACCGAGGAGGAGGAACAACCCGGCGGCACGCGATGCCACCGCGACCGCCCCCGGGACCGCCACCATCAACCATCTGTTCCGGCGCGCGTAGTAGAACGCGGCCACCGCTCCGGCGAGGAACAGCGCTTCGCTGTAAGGAGCGACGAGGAAGACCGCGGTCGGGAACAGCATCATGTAAAGAACCGCCCGGCGTCCGCTCCCCTCTCCGATCTCTTCCTCGGCAAGGCGGTACAGGAACGCGCCGGCGATCACCGATCCCGCGGTGGTGATGAGCATCCCCGCCGCTGCGTAGGACAGCCCGGTCGCGTGCAGCGCGCGCAGAAGTAGGGGGAACAGCGGGAAGAACGCGGTCGCGTGCGGGTCGGTGCGTGGATCGGTGTACCCGAACTCGGCAACGCGCCCGAAGAGGGGGCCGTCCCACCGGTCGAAGAGGCCGATGATCCCGTGATCCAAGGGGCCTTGAGTGTCGGCCAGCATCCACGCCGCCGTCAACGCAACGACGATCAGAGCGGCTCGGGTTCCGAGGACGATCTTGGTCGCTTCCAGAAAAGCGGTCCTGGACGAGGTCCTCTTCCGGCCGGGCGCGACCTCGCCGGCCCCTACGTCCTTCGGCGGCCGTTCAGCGACGTCCACGTGCTACTCCGGGTTCCAGCGAACCTTCAGGTTGCGGGCGGCCTCGGCCTCGTTCGGACGCCTGACCGGCGTCGTCACGGGGGCCTCGTGCAACAGATCGGGATCGGACTCGGCTTCGCGCGCTATCTGATTCAGGGCGGCGGCGAGCCCGTCGATCGTTTCCTTGGATTCCGTCTCCGTCGGCTCGACCATCAACGCCTCTTCGACGACGAGTGGGAAGTACACGGTCGGCGGGTGATACCCGAGGTCGATCAGACGCTTCGCGACATCCGTGCCCTTTACCCCGTGCTTCTTGAGAGGCTTCGCTGTCGCCACGAACTCATGCATGCACGTCCCCGGGTACGCGGTCGGGAACGCTTCGGAGATGAGCACCCTCAGGTAGTTCGCGTTGAGGACGGCCCGCTCGGCGACGCGCTTCAGTCCCTCCGGTCCGAGCGACCGCAGGTACGTGTACGCGCGCACGTTGATGCCGAAATTGCCGAAGAACGAATGGATCCTGCCGATCGAGTCAGGACGATCATCGTCCCAGAACCACAGCTCCGCCCCACAGTCCCACCCGAGCACCGGTTTCGGCAGGAAGCGCTCGAGCCGGTCGGAGACCGCGAGCGGGCCCGAGCCCGGTCCTCCCCCACCGTGGGGAGTGGCGAACGTCTTGTGCAGGTTCATGTGAACGATGTCGAAACCCATGTCGCCGGGGCGGCAGAGGCCGACGATCGAGTTGAAGTTCGCGCCGTCGTAGTACAGAAGTCCGCCGACCTCGTGAACCATGCGGCCGATCTCGCGGATGTCGCGCTCGAACAATCCCAGGGTATTCGGGTTCGTCAGCATGATGCCGGCAACGTCGTCGTTGAGCGCCTTCTCGAGAGCTTCGAGATCGACCAGGCCGCGGTCGTCCGAACGCACCTCTTCGGCCTTCCATCCAGCGAGCGAAACGCTTGCAGGGTTGGTGCCGTGGGCGGAGTCGGGGATGATCACCCGCCGCCTCTTGCTCCCCTGCTTCTGGTGGTGGGCGCGCATGATCAATAGCCCGGTCAGTTCGCCCTGGGCGCCCGCCGCAGGTTGCAGCGTTAGACGCGCCATCCCGGTTGCGTTACACAGCGCTTTCTCGAGGATCCCGAGCAGCTCGAGGGCACCCTGGGCGAGGTCGTCATCGACCATCGGGTGAAGCCTCGAGAAGCCTGGCATAGCGGCCACGTCCTCGGCGACCTTGGGGTTGTACTTCATCGTGCACGACCCGAGTGGGTACGCGCCGACATCGATCGCCCAGTTCCGTTGCGACAGGCGCGTGTAATGACGTACGAGATCGAGCTCGGAGACCTCGGGCAGCCGTGGCGGTGTTGCACGGCGCTGCTTCGCCGGGATCAGGTCCTCGAGAACGGGAGCATCCACCCCGACCTCGGGCAGCGCCCAGGACCGGCGACCGGGGCGGGACCGTTCGAAGATCAGGGGGAACACTTCGCCTTCCGGCACGCGCGTCCCGGCAGAACGTTCGAGAGTGCTCATGCTTTCCCGATCGCGGCGGGCGTGCGGTTCAAGAGGGTGAGCTCTGACTCGCTCATCACCTTCCGGCCATCTCTTTCTCGATCGCCTCGGCGAGGCCCCTGATGTCGTCCTCGGTACGTTTCTCCGTGACGGCGATCAACAGACAGTTACCCAGTTCGGGGAACCAGCGGCCGAGCGCCGGTCCCGCAAGGAATCCGTGCTTGGCGAGGGCAGCGGCCAGTTCCGCGCCCCGTACCGGCGTCTCGAGCACGAGCTCCTTGAACCTCGGTCCCTCGAAGCGAATCCGGCATCCGGGGATGTGGCCCAGTAAAGAAGCCGCGAACGCGGTCCGTCGCGCGCACAGCTCGCCCAACCGCTGGAGGCCGGCAGGTCCAAGCCATGCGAGGTAGATCGTCGCCGCGATCGCCATCAGGGTCTGGTTGGTGCATACGTTCGAGGTCGCCTTCGAGCGTCTGATGTGTTGTTCGCGCGCCTGAAGCGTGAGCACGTACGCGCGCTCGCCGTCGGCATCGATCGTCTCGCCGGCGATACGTCCGGGGACCTGACGGACCAGGTCCAGCTTGGTGGCGAACAGCCCCAAGTAGGGACCTCCGTAAACGGTTGGGTTCCCGAGCGACGCGCCCTCCCCCACCGCGACGTCCGCGCCTTGATCGCCGGGTGCTG
>JBKJZQ010000131.1:0-13014 GCA_046715095.1 Actinomycetota bacterium
CGCAGCGTCCGCGACGGCCAGGCCGAGGGCCACCTGGCCCGGGGTGTCTCCCCACGGAAGGGTGAAGGTCTTGTCGATCGCCCCGGGAGCGCTGAACGCGGCGGCCGCATCGGCTGAAGCTTGTCGGTAGGCGGCCACGTGATCGTCGCCGAGACGATCGGTCCCATCCGACATCGAAACCTTCTTGCCCAAGCCACCAGCGGCGAACGTGACACAGCCGGCGACGATGTGGTTGAGGAGCGTTCGAACATCCCAGTCACCGCACGGGGTCGAGTCTCCCAGCTGCTCGGGTTTCGTGTTGGCAACCACCTCACCCGTGCGCTTCAACGCCCGCTCATACATGTCGGCATCCATCGCAGCCTCCTCGAATGGAAATGGGTCACTGATTCTCCTCCCCAGGTCCGAGTGATGCCAATCCCGGGACGTCCGCGACCCTTTCTGGGTCGGCCGGCCAGACCGAGCGCAGGACGCTGCGGTCACGAGAACCTTCTTCTCACTAACTCTGATTCGTCATGCTGCCCTTCGCAGCGTCCGCTCCGATCTCATTGCAGCTGTGACGGCTTCTCGTCAGGACGAGGGTGATGTGGGCGTCAGGTCGGGCGGTGCGGTCCAGGAACGCAGCGTCTTGACGTAGTTCGAACGCTCGAAAGCGCTGGGGTCCTCGCTGCTGCTTTGACTCACGCTCCCTCGCAGCTGGTCCACCGAGCTGTACTCGTGTTCCTCCAGCCAGGCGCCGAGCTCGGTATGTAGCACCGACAGGTATTCGGGTCCGTTGTGGAGCAGCGCGGACGTCGTCATCGCCACGTCGGCGCCGGCGAGGAGAGCCTTGGCCACGTCGCGGCCACTGTGCACGCCGGAGGTGAGCGCCAGCGATGCGCTGTCTAGCAGCGGCCGCAGGATCGCTATCCACCTCAGCGGCAAGCGGATCTCCCACGGGTGGCTGAGTTCGAGCTTGACGACGACCTCGCGGGTGTCGACGTCGAGGTCGGGCTGGTAGAAGCGGTTGAACAGCACGAGACCCGCCGCTCCCGCGCCCACGACCGCCTGCCCGAAGTGCGCCATCGAACTGTAGTAGGGGCTGAGCTTCACCGCGACCGACAGTGACACCGTCGAGCACACCTCTTCTATCAACTCGATGTCGGCCCTCTCGACGTCGGAGCCGCTCCGGTGGGGATCCGCTGCGACGCGATAGAGATTGAGCTCGAGCGCGTCTGCACCGGCCTCCTCGATCAGTCGCGCGTAGCGGATCCAGGCGCCGCGCGAGGTCGCGTTCAGACTGGCGATGACCGGGATGCCGACGTGCTGCTTTATGTCGGAGATCCTGGCCAGGTAACGATCGATGATCGAGGGGAGGTCCTGCGCAACGCTGGGGTAGTAGTCGAGAGCTTCCGCGAAATGCTCGGCCCCCGCGTGGAGCGCGTCCTGCATCGATACCTCTTCGTGGACGATCTCCTCCTCGAACAGAGACGGAAGGACGATCGCGCCCGCCCCGGCCGCGTCGATCCGCTCGGCCGTCTCGATCTCACCGGTTAGGGGGCTAGCCGAAGCCACGATGGGGGAACGCAGGTCCAGGCCGAGGTAACGGGTTCGCAGTTCGGTCATGGCGTCGTCGTCCCTTCGTCGTAGCGATAGCCCGCGTCGCTCTCGACCTCCGGCTGTGCCTCGGGTTCCGGGTCGTGTGGCACGGTTCGCTCTATCGCGCTGAGTTGCTCGTAGTACCGCCAACGTTCGTCGACATCGGCTTGCGCCAGAGAGAGCAGCATCTCGGCGCGCTCGGGATGTGTGCGGTGGAGGATCGCGAAGCGAGCTTCCGTCGACATGAAATCGCGCAACGGGATCGTAGGTTTCTTCGAGTCGAGCTTGAAGGGGTGGCCGTTTTCAATCTCGCTCGGCTGGAAGCGATACAGCGGCCAGTACCCACTGCGAACCGCGTCCTTCTGATGTGTCATCGACTTCGACATGTCGATGCCGTGAGCGATGCAGGTCGAATAGGCGATCACCAGCGAGGGTCCGGGCCACTGGTCGGCCTCGATCAGGGCCTTGACCGTTTGCGCGTCGTTCGCGCCCATCGAGATCTGCGCCACGTAAACGTTGCCATAAGAGCGCGCTATGGCCCCCAGGTCCTTCTTGCCGATACCCTTTCCGGCCGCGGCGAATTTCGCGACCGCGGCGCGCGGGGTGGCCTTGGAAGCTTGGCCCCCTGTGTTCGAGTAGACCTCGGTATCGAGCACCAGGATGTTGACGTTCCGTCCCGTGGACAGCACGTGGTCGAGGCCCCCGAAGCCGATGTCGTAAGCCCACCCGTCGCCGCCGATGATCCACACGCCCTTGAGAACCAGTTGATCGACCACGCTCAAGAGGTGGCGAACCTCGGGGTCGTTGGGGGCCATCGCGACGAGGCTCTCTTTCAGGGCTGCTACCCGTGCGCGCTGCGCCCGGATACCGGCTTCCGAGTCCTGGTCGGCCTCGAGGATCGCCCGCACCGACGCGCCATCGAGGCGCGGCGCGAGTTTCTCGAGCAACGCGCGGGCGACGTCCATCTGGGCTTCCAGCCCGAGGCGCATCCCGAGACCGAACTCCGCGTTGTCCTCGAACAGAGAGTTGTTCCATGCCGGTCCCCGGCCTTCGGCGTTCATCGTCCACGGCGTCGTAGGCAGGTTGGCGCCGTAGATCGACGAGCATCCCGTCGCGTTGGCGACGATGATCCGATCTCCGAAGAGCTGGGTGACGAGTTTGATGTAGGGGGTCTCGCCACAACCGGCGCATGCGCCCGAGAACTCGAACAGGGGAAGGAGCGTCTGCGTCGTCTTGACCGAGTCGTGAGGCACGAGATCGCGATCCAGTTCGGGGATATCGAGGAAGAAGTCCCAGTTCGTCCGTTCCGCGTCCCGGTGTTCCGTGACGGGTTCCATGTTGATCGCCTTGTGACGCACCTCGCTCTTGCTCTTGGCCGGACAGACGTCGACGCAGACCCCGCAACCCGTGCAGTCGTCGGGCGCGACCTGGATCGTCAAACTGTGACCCGCGATTTCCTTCGAGCGGAAATCCTTCGACTGGAACGACTCCGGCGCGCCGTTCAGCGTTTCGGGCTCGTAGATCTTCATGCGGATCGTCGCGTGCGGACACACGATCACGCACTTGCCGCAGTCGATGCAGATGTCGGGATCCCATATCGGGATCTCTTTGGCGATCGATCTCTTCTCGTACTGAGCCGTACCGGTGATGAACGTGCCGTCCACCGGCAAGGCGCTGACCGGCAGCAGATCGCCCTCGCCTGCCATCAATCGTGAGGTGACCCGCTTGACGAAGTCCGGCGCCTCGTCCGGGATCGTCATCTTCCGGGTGTGCTCGCTGTCCACCCGTTGCGGCACGGACACCTGGTGGAGCTCCTGTAGCGAACGATCGATCGCGGCGAAGTTGCGCTCGACGATCGTGCGGCCGCGCTTGCCGTAGTCCTTCTCGACCGACGCCTTGATCCTCGCGATCGCCTCGTCGGTGGGAAGGACTCCGGAGAGATGGAAGAAGCACGGCTGCATCACCGTGTTGATGCGGCTCCCCATCTCCGTCTCGAGCGCGACCTTCTCGGCGTCAATCACCCAGAACGCGATCTGCTTGTCGATGATCTCCTGCTGGACCTCGCGGGGGATCTCGTCCCACACGTCGTCCGGAGCGAAGGGGCTGTTCAGCAGGAAGGTGGCACCGTGTTTCGCGTGCTCCAACAACTTCATCTTGTGAAGCAACCCGAACTGGTGACAGGCGAGGAAGTCCGCCTCCTCGATCAGGTACGTCGAGCGGATCGGCTCCGGCCCGAAGCGTAGATGCGAGACCGTCACCGATCCCGCCTTCTTCGAGTCGTAGACGAAGTAGCCCTGGGCCCACAGGTCGGTGCTCTCTCCGATGATCTTCACGGAGTTCTTGTTCGCGCCGACGGTTCCGTCGGACCCCAGTCCGAAGAACATCGCCTGCACCTCGTTGGCGGGGCGCTGGTACCGGAAGGAGCGGTCGAACTCGAGGCTGAGGTTGCTGACGTCGTCGTAGATCCCGACGGTGAAGCGACGCTTCGGCTTCGGCTCGGCGAGCTCATCGAACACCGACTTCACCATCGCGGGCGTGAACTCCTTGGACGACAATCCGTAGCGACCCCCGATGACGCGAGGCATCCGTTCGAAAGGAGGGTCGTCGGCGTCCATGGCCTCGCTCAGCGTGGTGACCACGTCGAGGAAGAGCGGCTCGCCGGTGGCACCGGGCTCCTTCGTGCGATCCAACACCGCTATCGAACGCACGGTCGGCGGCAGCGCCCGGATCAGCTCGGCCGAGGGGAACGGACGGTAGAGACGCAGCTTCAGGACGCCGACGCTCTCCCCGCTACCCACCATCGCTTCGACAGTTTCCTCGGCGGCTCCCACGCCCGATCCCATCAGCACGACCACGCGATCGGCGTCGGGGGCTCCGGAGTACTCGACGAGGTCGTAGTGCCGGCCGGTCCGTGATGCAAAGGCCTCCATCGTCTCTCGTACCAGCCCTGGCACCGCGTCGTAGAACGGGTTGCACGCCTCGCGCGCTTGGAAGAAGGAGTCCGGGTTCTGCGCGGTCCCTCGTAGCATCGGCGCGTCGGGGGTCAGTCCTCGGCTGCGGAAGGCCAGGATCGCGTCGTCGGGAACCAGAGAGCGGATGTCCTCGTCGCTCAACATCGCGACCCGATCGATCTCGTGAGAGGTCCGGAACCCATCGAAGAAGTGCAGGAAGGGCACGCGCGATCGCAGGGTGGCCACGTGCGAGATGAGGGCGAAGTCGTGTGCCTCCTGCACCGAGCTCGCGCAGAGGAGGGCGAATCCCGTGGTGCGCGCGTGCATCACGTCGCTGTGATCGCCGAAGATGGAGAGCGCGTGGGTCGCGATCGTCCGGGCCGCTACGTGGATCACGGTAGGTGTGAGCTCGCCTGCGATCTTGAACATGTTGGGGATCATCAGCAGCAGGCCCTGCGAGGCGGTGAAGGTCGTCGACATGGCGCCTTTCTGCAGCGCACCGTGTAGCGCTCCGGCGGCACCCGCCTCCGACTGCATCTCGATCACCTCGGGAACGGCACCCCAGAGGTTCGGCTTCTGGCTCGACGCCCAGTCGTCGGAGTGTTCACCCATGGGAGAGGCCGGTGTTATCGGGTAGATCGCGATGACCTCGCTTAGGGCATAGGCCACCCGCGCCGCGGCTTCGTTCGCGTCCAGACACATCCAGCTATGTTCCATAGGACCCCACGGTAGCAACACCTCGACGCTAGAAGCAGGACCGAAGGGCCTCGTCCCCAGGTGACCTTCGGCCCATCTCGGGCGGAAGGCACGCATCGGTCTCCTAGAGCTCGGGCCACTCCGTGCCGAGCAGGGCCACGATGTCGCGCATGGAGATCATCCCGATGACGTCACCGTCCGAGACGACGACGACGTGACGGATGCCGGTCTCGTTCATCTTGGCGATCGCATCCCCGACGACAGCGTCATCCTTGGCGACGACGGGAGCCTCGGTCATGTACTCGCACACCTCAATCTCAGCCAGATCGCATCCATCGGCGACAGCTCGAACGATGTCTCGTTCGGATATGACCCCGGCCAAGCCCTGAGGTTCGAAAACCACGAGAGCGCCGATATCCTCGCCGGCCAGCAGCTTGGCTGCGGCGCCGAGGGACTCCGACTTGGAGATGGTGATGGGCATGCGCGGTCTCAGGTCCTTGATCTTCATGACTCCCTCCTTCGTTGTGCGCGCAGGATCCACTTCAAGAGATGCAGAGATTCGGCACGATCGCCGACCACCGCGACTTCTCCTGTCGGCCCGAAGGACCCCGCCGCAGCGCCCACGAGCACGACGTAGGTATGAGGATGTGACCGTTGAAGCCGCTCGGCGTAATCGCCGGCGGAGATCTCCTTTAGCTGACCGCGGAAGCTCCCGCTCGGAGGCGAGTCCACGAACACGACGCTCGAGTTCTCCACGAGCGGGCAGATCGCTTTCTCATCCAGGATGCAAGGGCTCGCTGCAGGACCCAGGCACGCGATGACGCGGCCGCCTTCGGGCGCTGCAACGGATCTGACGCTGCCGATGTAGAACGGATCCTCTGAGACCACGAGCACACGCTCGGTTCCCCGAGCGGCGACTCTCGCCGGGTGCTCAACCGGCTGCGGCCGCGCGATCATCATTTCCCTTCCCTCACGAGGGGACCAACCACCCAAGGGTCTCTTCTCACCTCGCGGGGATCGCTTGGGTTTCGCGCCGGCTTGAGGTTGCGGTCGTCCCATTGCCAGACAAGCTCGTCCATGACCTCGAGAACCCCCGGTACCTGGGACGCGATCCGTATCGCTAAGTCGCGCGTGGTCCTGCGGTCCGCGGCACCGCTGATCGTGACCGCTCCGTCGGAAGCTTCGACGCCAAGCGAGGTGAAGTTCTCCTCGCCCAGGACCTCGATAGCTTTTCTCACCGCCGAGCCGAGGTCTTTATCGCTGCGAGCCATGGAGCGGACGAGATCGGCACGAGCCAGGACGCCGACCACGTAGCCGTCCGAGTCGACGACGGGGAGCCGTCTGATGCCGTGTCGATCGATGAGCGAGGCCGCTTCCCACACGCTGGCGTCGGGCGAGACTGAGACGACGTCTCTCGTCATGATGTCCGCCACCGTTGTGTGGTGTGCCTCGCGCGGCACCGTTCCACGCAGCAGGAACATGATCGGATCGGTCGCCACGAAGGGTGCCCCGCTGCGGGCCGGCGGTGCATAGGCGGCCACAAGGTCTGCCTCGGAGAAGATCCCAACCAGGCGGCCGCGTTCAACCACCGGTGCGCCGCTGATGCGGTTGCTCAGCAGCCGTCTCGCGGCCTCCTGGATGGAGTCCTGCGGCCGCACCGTGACGACCAGATGCGTCATCACGTCCTTAACCTTGATGTCGTTCATCTTCCTCCTCCTCTGCTGATCGCGTGGCCGTCTCTTCTCACGGTCATCGGTCCAATCTCTCCGGATGCATCCCCGCACTGCCGACGACAACGGGCGGCCGGGTAGGGTCGATCTTGGCGTGGTCGAGATGCGCGATCGCTCCGAGCACGTCGCCGCGTGTCACGACTCCCACGAGCTGGCCTGAGTCCACCACCGGAACACGGTTGATCTGATGGACACGCATCAGCCGTGCGATCTCATCGAGGTGGGCGTCCAGACCCACGGTCACAGCCGGGCTGGTCATGACGTCTTTGGCGCGCCGGATCCCCCGCTGCATGTCGCTCAGATCGCGCATGAAGGGTCCGTGGTTGTGGCGGCGCACCGCGAGCCGGACCATGGGACCGCCCAATGCGTGGGCCAGGTCTCTCTCCGAGATGACGCCGACAACCCTCTCCGATTCATCGACGACCGGCATGCCCGAGATGTCCCGGTCGGCGAGTATCTCGGCGACCTCCTCGAAGAACGCCTCGTCGCGGCACGCCACGGCGGGCGCCGTCATGACGTCACCCGCGGTCGGCTCCCGGTCGTCCGCGGAGTCCATGACCAGGAGATCGCGAATGGAGACGATGCGGAAGTCGTTCCCCTCCCGCACGATGAGATGCCGGATGCGCGCCGTCCTCATACGCTCGAGCGCATCCCCATCGTCGATCGGTCCGTCGATGACAACCGGGAAGTCGTTGACGATCTCCCCCACTCGTGTTGCCGCCGCGTCCTTAGCCTGGGCCACGAACCAGGAGAGATCACGCTCGGTGACGATGCCCCCGAACTGCCTGTCTGAGTCCAGTACGCCCAGGGCCCCGATGCTGCAGTCGGCCATGAGGCGAGCTGCCTCTTGCACCGTCGCGTCGGCGCGGATCGAGATGAGCGGATGAGTCTGTACCTTGGTCGACATGAGGCCATCTCCCTCGCTCGGCTATCTCACGTCTACAAGGCTCCGCTCTTGATCCGGCGACCACTAGAGCCGCCTGGCCCCCATACATTGTGCCGTTGGTAACCAACGCCTCGAAAGGGGCTAAGGCCCTCGGGGGCCGGGAGTGACCCGGAACTCGGGGCCCCCGACTCGGTGTCTCTCATTCCTCTTCTGTGACGCGCCGAGCTTAAGATCATCCGTATGCGACCGGCCCACGAGCTCCCCCAGGGTTACCCAGCGCACCGAGTCGTCGATGTCGGCTTACGCGACGGCTCGACCGTGCGCGTTCGCCCCGCACTACTCGAGGATCTCGATCCGCTAGAAGCTCTGTTCTCGCGACTGTCGCCCGACTCGGTCCGCATGCGGTTCCACGGCGTAGCATCTCCATCTAGGGCGATGCTGCAACGGTTCGTTGACGTCGACTACAAGGAGAGCCTGTCTCTCATAGCCGAGACAGGACTTGGAGAACGCGCGATGTCGATAGCACTCGCGACCTACGTGCGGATAGATGGGGCACACGCCGAGATGGCCCTGGTGGTGGACGATGCCTTTCAGGGGATTGGGCTCGGAAGCGTACTCATCGAGCACCTCGGGGAGGCAGCCGCAGAAGCAGGGATCAGCACCTTCGAGGCGGAGGTACTGGCATCGAACTCCGACATGCTCGATGTCATTCGCAACCTCAACCTACCCGTCCAAACGTCACTGAGTGCCGGCGTGGTTCACGCGGAGTTTCCCACCTCGCCCACACTCGAAGCCATCGAGTCCTTCGAACACCGGGAGGCGATCGCGGCGAGCGAAGGGGTGGCGCGCTTGGTAAGACCCCGTTCGGTAGCAGTGATTGGAGCTGCGCGGCGACGCGGGACGATCTCCGGTGAGGTCTTTCACAATCTGATCGAGGACGGATTCGAGGGACCCGTCTACCCGGTGAACCCGAAAGCCGATGTGGTCCAGTCCATTCGGGCCTATCCCTCGGTGCTCGACGTCCCAGGAGAGGTCGACCTCGCTGTGATCGTGGTTCCGGCTCAGGCAGTCGCTGAGGTTGCGCGCGAGTGTGGGGAGAAAGGGGTCAAGGCGCTGCTCGTCATCTCCGCCGGCTTCACAGAGATCGGCAAGGAAGGCGAACAGAGGCAACGCGAGCTGCTCGAGATCGCTCGGGGCTACGGGATGCGAATCGTTGGGCCCAATTGCATGGGGCTCATGAATACGCATCCGGCGGTGCGCCTCAATGCGACCTTTGCTCCCTCTGCACCGCGCCCGGGCAGATTGGGCTTCTCGTCGCAATCGGGAGCATTAGGCATCGCGGTCATCGACCGAACGCGCGAGTTGGGCCTCGGGATGTCGACGTTCGTGTCGGTGGGAAACAAGGCCGACATATCCGGTAACGATCTCCTCCAGTACTGGGAGAACGACTCCGAAACGGACGTGATCTTGCTGTACCTGGAGTCGTTCGGTAATCCACGCAAGTTCGCTCGCATCGCACGCCGGGTGGCACGGCACAAGCCCATAGTCGCGGTGAAGAGCGGAAGATCGGGGGCCGGAGCGCGGGCGGCCGCGTCCCACACCGGGAGCCTCGCGGCCGGAGATGTCGCCGTCGACGCGTTGTTTCATCAGGCCGGCGTGATCCGCACCGATACGCTGGAGGAGCTCTTCGATGTGGCCAGCGTGCTGGCAAACCAGCCACTCCCCAAGGGCACCGGCGTTGGGATACTCACCAATGCGGGCGGACTCGGGATCCTGTGCGCGGATGCCTGTGAGGCAGCCGGACTTCAGGTTCCCGAAGTCTCCGACGAGACCAAGACCGCATTGCGCGTGCTGCTGCCCGCGGAGGCGAGCGTGAGCAATCCCGTCGACATGATCGCGTCGGCCACCGCAGAGCAGTATGCCGATTCGTTGAGTCTGCTGGCCCGCGATCCGAGTATCGACGCGGTCGTCGTCATCTTCATCCCTCCGTTGGTGACCCGACCAGAGGATGTCGCCGACGCATTGCGCCAGACCTCGTCTGCGCTTCCCAATAAAACCGTGGTCGCGTGCTTCCTCGGGGTTCAGGAGATCCATCAACGATTGAGTAACGGGGAGGTAGTCGTTCCCTCCTTCGCCTTTCCCGAAGCCGCGGCGCGCGCTCTGGGACGGGTGGCCCGCTACGCCCAGTGGCGCGACCGCCCGGAGGGCACGGTCCCTGAGCTGGAAGACGTCGACCGGGGCCGATCTGGACACCTGGCTGCATCCCTGCTTGCCTCGGGTGAGCGGTGGCTCGATCAGGACTCCGTCCAGGCGCTCCTTGGGCACTACGGGATCCCAACTGCACGCTCGATCCTCGTGAGCACGCCGGACGAGGTCGGGGCGGCCGCAGCAGAGATCGGCGGGCCGGTCGCGGTCAAAGTGGACTCCCGCACGCTCCTTCATAAGACGGACGTCGGCGGGGTCCGCCTTGGGCTCGAGAGCGCGGACGAAGCCACCCGAGCGGCTCACGAGATCGACCAAAGGCTTTTAGAGCAAGGGCTTGTGGATCAGGTAGATGGATACGTCGTCCAGCAGATGGCCACGCAGAAGGGGGCTGAGTTCTTCGTGGGCGTGACCCATGATCCCCTATTCGGTCCTTTGCTTGCGTGCGGCTCGGGCGGAACGCTCGTTGAGCTGATGCGAGATGTCAGCGTGCGTATCACCCCGGTTACCGACCTCGACGTCGATGAGATGCTCCGGTCACTGAAGATATGGCCACTCTTCGAAGGCTACAGAGGGCAGCCGCCGCTGGACGGCCCCGCACTGCGGTCGCTGCTCTTCCGGGTATCGGCGCTGGTCGAGGACATGCCTCAGGTCGCAGAACTCGACCTCAATCCGGTGCTGATCGCGGACGAGGGGAAGGGGTGCATCGTCCTCGACGCGCGGATCCGCATGACGGCACCTCGACCGAGAAAACCGCTCGGAGCCAGGACGACCTAGCGGCTCTCTTCTTGCGCACCTGCGCGAGTTGCCCGACTACTACACGAGGCTGGAGCGCATGGAGGCGGAAGCGGGTTCGTAGTGGCGCGATCGCTGGAGCGGGTTCCTCAGCTCGCAGCCGGCGCTGCGTAAGGAGCATCGCTCGGGAGCTCGATCCGGACGTCACATCCCTTCTTTAACGTGTTGTGGACGAGACAGCCTTCGAGGACACGGCGGAAGACGTCCATGCGGTCTGCAGGCACTCCCGGCGCCTCGACGCGAAGCGACACCCTCGCGACACGATCGGGCTTGGAGGCCACTTCCCATCGAGCGGCGACATCCACCCGATCAGGTAGACCCCGCCGCGCGAGATACGTACGCCCATAGAAGGCGGTACAGCTGGCGATCGAGGCAACGAACAGTTCCGTAGGCGTGGGAGCAGCATCATCTCCCCCCGCGTCAACCGGCTGGTCGACGACCACCTCATGCCCCCTGACCCGGATGCGGAAGCGCGAGCCGCCATCGTGGGTTACTGATACTTCGCGCCGATCATTGTCGGCCATCTTGGTCACCTCGTCTTAGGACCGCATCCGCCGCTCAAGTGAAGATGATCTCTCCACCCGCGGCCTTCTCGTAGAACTCACCAACCGTGATGATGTCTTGCACCTCGGGGATGAGATCGTTCTTCTCGAGGCCGAACAGGTCCACGGAAGCCTTGCAGGCGTAGATCCCCGCCCCCGTCTCGTAGATCATCTCCATGAACTCCGGGATCGAGGGGATGTCGAGCGCGCCCATCTTCCGTTCCATGTAGTGGGTCATGACCGAGGACACTCCCGGCAGCCCTCCCGCCCAAGTGGCGAAATGAAGACCTGGGTTACCAACCGTCGCGAGCTTGATGTGCTCGTGCCGCTTGGCGTGGATCGCGTCGAGCCCGAAGAACGTGAAGAACAGGTTCACTTCGATGCCCTCGGCCCTGGCGCCGTTCGCCATGATCAGCCCGGGGTAGATACCGTCCAACGAGCCCTTAGAGATGATGATCGAGACCTTCTCGATGGTGTCTTTCATGGTGTTGCCTCCCTTTCGGATCAGATGCAACCGCGTGGCTTCGGGATCCCGGCGACCTTGGCCGCTACCTTCGCCGGGCCTTTGGGGAACAGCTGGTAGAGCTCTCTCACGCTTACGCCTGAGGTCTTCCCAAGAGCGCGCACGGTCGGACCGGCACCCTTCTCGAGGTATTCCGACCGCATGAAGCGGATGACCTTCCAGTGCGCCTCCGTGAGCTCGTCGATGCCTTCACGACGGGCAAGCTCGGGGACGACGTCCTCGGTCCACTGTTCGGGGTGGACGAAGAAGCCTTCTTCGTTCAGCTCCACTCCCGGCATATCGACGTTAGTCGTGGTCATGAGGGACTCCTTTCTGGTTCCTTGACGGATGTCTTACCGGCTATTGGCATGTCGGCTCCGATACCGGGGATGTCCCGGCCCGGCAGGAGGCTGTGCCAGTAGAACCACTGAAACATCAACTTGCCGAGATGGTTGAGGCGCGATTGCTTGAGCAAGGGCAGCCCGATCCGACCCGGATAGTGACCGGGCAGGGGCTCGGTGTCGTAGTTCCAGTCTATCAACAGCGCCTTGTGGAACCCGCTCTCGATGAAACAGTTGGCGTGTCCGTCGAAGCCCGGTAAGAGGGGTTCGTCCGCAAGGAAGCGCCTTACGTTCTCCACGAGTGTCTCGCCCTCGAAGTGGGTCACCGAGCCTGCTTTGGAGGCGGGGACGTTGGCGGCGTCCCCGATCACGAAGATGTTGGGCGCGACCTTCGACTGGAGGGTTCGCTCGTCGGTCGGCACGAAGTTCAACTCGTCGCCGAGACCAGGTGACCGCTCGACGTAGGCGGCGCCGCTGTGGAGGGGAACGACAACGGCTAGATCGAACTCGACCTCGCGACCGTCGTAGGAGATCAGCCGGCCGCCGGTTCCGTCGACCTCCCCCGTGTTGAACTCCGTGACGAGCTCCACGCCCTTGTCGGCAAGCATGTTCCCCAATCGCTTCGATGCAACGGGCTTCGTGAATGCGCCATCGAGCGGCGTGACGTAAGTGAGCTGAACCTTGTCGCGGATGCCGCGTTCGGTGAAATACCAATCCGCGAGGAAGCAGAACTCGAGCGGCGCGACCGGGCACTTGATCGGCATGTCGATGACGTTCAAGACGACGCGCCCTCC